>JACCXN010000072.1 GCA_013696965.1 Bacteroidota bacterium
TTATTGCAAAATCATGGAAAGATGATTTGCATAAATACATTTCAGGCATCATTACAAATAAAGAGCAAAAATCAATTATTGTTAATGGAATGCCCGACCATATACATGTCTTTATTGGATTGAGCCCCTCAATGAAAATTTCCGATTTGGTTCGTGATATAAAAAACAACTCTTCGAATTTTATCAATGATAGAAATTTGATAAAAGGCAAATTTGCCTGGCAAGAAGGATATGGGTCATTTTCCTATTCTCATTCACATATTCAGAATGTTTATAATTATATATTAAATCAGGAAGAGCATCATAAAAAACGATCATTCAAAGAGGAATACCTGGAGTTGCTCAAAAAATTTGAAATTGAATACAATGAAAAATACTTGTTCGACTGGATAGAATAATCATTTCACCCCTTCGGGGTTGGTTAGATGGGGTTTACCATGTTGTTATACTAATCACAACCCCTCGGGTTTATTTATCATTCAATATGGGTTGGCTGAATTAAAAAGTTGATGTAATGCAGGAAAAATTATCATGTATTTTAAGTTCGCTTGAAAGTGGCGGCAGACCAAAAGGCGGAGTTTTACTTCGTGATCAAATAACACCGGAATTGGCATGTCTGAAGAAACTCTAAACTTATTCTTTAAGAATCGGAAATGGCAAAGCAGAAAGTTTGCTTTCCACCCAAATTTCAACCATGTGCTTTTGTACAAAATCTTTCACTGCTGATTGATTTTCTAAATTCAATGTTTTTTTATCTTAAGGAATAAAATTCCGAAGGGATTAAATGATTATAGAAAAAAAATAAAAACAGCTCCCCGCTAAAAGAGAGCGGCTATAAACCGCTCTCTTTTATAAGGTAAAAAAGCTTAATTACTTTTTGACAAATCGCTTAACTGTTTGATTTGTTCCGTTATTGATTTTTATAAAATACATTCCTGTATCCAACTTTGCAAGGTTCATCTGATAAAGATTAATACCAGAAGCGGCATTAAGGGTTTCGTTGAATACCTTGTTACCTGTTATGCCATAAACCGTAATGAACACCTGGGTGGAATAGGGCGATTCGAAACGTACACTTATTTTTTCTGATGCAGGGTTAGGGAACAATTCCAAACTACCTATAGTAGAGTTATTGATTTCTTTAATACCTACCCCAATTTGAAAGCAAGTGCTTCCTCGCATTACATCACCCCTTATCTCTCCATTAGGGTTAGCTACGGTATGAACATTTATATAAACACTGTCTTTTCTGAACAACAAGGAGCTTGCAGTGGTAAATGGGGTAGTATCAGTAGATTTTAAGTAGCCGAAAGCTGCGCCATTCCCCATACTTGTTTCTGTAACAAAGCTGCTCAAATCATGAATTACGCCTCCGGTTTGTCCTGCCATGCCTTTATGAAAATGAGTACCAGTACTTGCACCGCTTAACCCATTGTAAACAAACATAAAATGGGCATTGTCTTGATTACGGTCAATGCTTACAAAGCCTGAGCCTTTGCCCGGAGTATTAACAGTAGGTATTTCCTGTTCCCCGTCCATTGAAAAAGTATATCCTTCTCTGGCAAGGCGATAAACCTGCCCCCTTATTTCACCATTCGGGTTGGCGGCAGTATGCAAATTGAGGTACATATTACCGGTAAGAAATTTATTAATTACGGCAGTAGTAAGCGTTGTTGTTCCGGTAACCCGTCCTTTAATACGGTTACCATTAATAGAGTCGGTAATATTAATTTCCACACCACCTGCTACTCCGGGTGCAGCAGAATGAAAATGTGCACCGGTAATAGCTCCACTTAATTCGTCTCCGTCTGCTACCACATCATACCATAAAGTATCCATGGTGGCATTAAGCTTAACACTAGCTACACCCATGGCATTTGTTGTAACGGAAGGAACTTCTTGTGCCCCGTCCAGCATGGCATCATGCATAAGATACTTGCCCATTATAAGCTGGCCACGTATTTCACCATTGGGATTAGCCGCAGTATGTACGTTAATATAAACATTGCCGGCCAAAAGATCGTTTAAATAAGCTGCCGGGTCTACTTCTCCTGTTATTACATTTCCGGTCATAAAGGGCCCCAAGTCTTCAACAACCCCTCCTGCAACGCCCATGGCCCCGGAGTGGAGGTGTACACCTGTTATTGCACCGCTTAATCCCTGTACCACAACATGGAACATTAAATTATCCTGGCTTTGTAATAAGTTAAAAACGCCCAACCCGTAAGCTGATGTTGTTACCGGTGGCACTTCCTGGCCTCCGTTCAAATCAGCGGTAAAACCATGATCCGTTTCCAACATCAGTTGCCCCCTGATTTCACCATTCGGATTAGCTGCTGTGTGAACATTCACGTAATACATTCCTTTTAAATATTTGGCAATCATCGCAGGGGTAATGTCACTTCCTGTTAAAGTAGCAGCAATACGGTTCCCTACAACATAGGTAGAAAGGTCTGTAACAACGTTTCCATTAACGCCCATAGCCCCTTCATGCACATGGATGCCTGTTATATTGCCACTTAAACCGTTTACGCTTATATTTACACACATGGTGTCCTTGGTGGCATTAAGTGTAAAACTGGCAACACCAGTGGCATTGGTGGCAACAGCCGGAACTTCCTGCGCACCTTCCAGTTTGGCCGAAAGCAACAGATTGGCGCTTAAATGCCCTGCATTCACATTATATGCGAAGCAAATAAAGGCAATCGCCATTAATTTAGTGGTAAGTTTTCTCATAATAGTTTTTAAATTAATAAATAATGATTCTTTTCAAACACCTACGATAAAAAAGCCAGTTTGGATTTTACCGGGAAACTTTTCTTTAAAATATCATGCCCATTTAAAAAACCCTTGGCCAAAAACATCAATGCCCTTTATTATAATATTGGATATTAAGGGAAAGTTTTTTGATTTTTAAACAATGAGAAATTATTCTACTAAACGGGGAGTTAATTTCCCGTTTAGTAGAATAATCTTCTAATGGATATCAGAAACCCAATTTTAAAATAATCCTTTTGATGAGGTGAAACAATATAAAAAACAGTGGTATACCAATTATTAACCAAGCCGTAAGGGCATGAAGGGTAGGCCAAAACAAAAGGGAAATTGCCTGGGCCGGATCTTTTGAAAACAGTTCAAAAATATCACCGATTGAAACCGAAAAAGAAGAGGCATTAAAAATTTTTTCTCCTAAAAACATAAAAGGTATGTATAAAGCAAATTGCAAGGGGTAAGCAAATTGGTTTACAAGCATAATGGCCAAAGGGTTCAGGCGGAATGCCGCAATAGCGATTAAGCAAAGGATAGTAGAGGATCCGAAAAGGGGTATGATGGCCAATATGGTTCCGAAAGTAACGGCCAGGGAAAGTCGGGACGGAGAAATACCCTGTTTTAACAATAGGGTCAGCGGCTGTAACAGTTTTTTCTGAAGATATTTTTTCAATTAAAGAAGTTCTGTTAATTCACTGCTCATAGGATTTGTTTTCGAATAAAACACCTTTATCAATTTACCAGATCCATCTAAAAGGTATTTCTGAAAATTCCATTTGACAGAAGAATCAAATTGTCCGTTTAGCTCTTTTACAGTTAGCCATTTATAAAGCGGGTGCTGACCTTTTCCCTTTACAATGATTTTTTGTGTCAGGATAAAAGTAATACCAAAGTTCTTCTCACAGAATGAGGCTATTTCTGCTTCGTTCCCGGATTCTTGTTTTAAGAATTGATTACAGGGAAGCCCGATTACCACCAACTTTTCTTTATAATATTCATGCAGCTTTTGTAAATCTTTATATTGTTTGGTATAGCCGCATTCCGATGCTACGTTTACCAGTAATATCTTTTTCCCCTGGAATTTGCCCAACTTAAAAGGTTCCCCTTTTATATCTGTTAATTCTATATCATAAACGGAAGAGGGATTGTTAGTCGCCACAAATTTATTATCTACGTCTTTCAACAGAAAAATAGAATTTATCATTATGAGTATTGAAAATAATTTGAGTATAGCCATGGTTGGTGGTTTATTATTTACATATTTTTGTTGTTAGGCCTTGAATAGACCATTTGCATTACATTGATATTACGCATCAGAAAAGCGGCCTCGCAATAGCACATATAATAATTCCACTTCCTTTTAAAGGTATTGTTGAATCCAAGCCTGTTAATGTTGTACCAGTTGGAATTGAAAGACTCCAGCCAGAAACGAAGTGTTTTTGCATAATGAAGCCCCATTTCCTCCAAATTAACAAGTGTGAGATCGCTTGTGTTGTTAACTGCTTTATTGATTGCAGCAATGGAAGGCAATAAAGAGCCTGGAAAAATATATTTTTGTATCCAGTCCACATTGCCCCGTAAACTCTCATATCTACTATCTGGACAGGTAATTACCTGCAACCCTAACAAACCATCTTTCTTCAACAGGTGATGGCATTGCCTAAAATAGGATTCCAGGAAATTATGCCCTACTGCTTCAAGCATTTCAATGGAAACAATCTTGTCATAAGAACCTTTTAGTTCCCTGTAATCCTGGAGAAGAACCGTTACCTTATCCTCAAGCCCTGCCAGTTTTACTTTTTCACATGCCATTTTATGTTGTTCCTCAGAAATAGTGGTAGTTGTTACCCTGCATCCGTATTTTCCGGCCATATAAATGGCATTGCCGCCCCAGCCAGTTCCTATTTCAAGAACATGATCAGAAGATTTTAACTTAACCCTCCTACAAAGGGCTTCATATTTTGCATATTGGGCTTCTTTCAAAGGCATATCGTCTTCTTTAAAATAAGCAGAGGAATAGGTCATTGTTTCATCCAAAAACAGCGAAAAGAAATCATTGTTCAGGTCGTAATGGTCGCTGATGTTTTTTCTTGAGCCATTTAATGTATTAGAGCGAAAAAAATGCTTGTTGATGTTGAAAAATTTCAGCACGTTCACTGAAAACATATTCAGCTTGTTTCCTGAAATTGTGGGTGCATTATCAATATTGGACAAGAACCAGGAGATAAGATTGGTTATGTTTGTTGATTCCCAGTCCCCATCCACGTAAGCTTCTCCAAAACCCACATCTCCATATAAAACACATTTTTTAAAGAACTCAGGCCTTGTTATCCTTATGTCTGCCTGTAACGTTTCAGCCGTATTGCCGGTAGCTATTGTTTCTCCGTTCGGTAGCGTTATTGTTAAATTTCCTGTTTGCATTTTTTGAAAAATCTGCAAAACAATATTTTGCCAGATATTTTCCTTCCTTTTTAAAATAATACTTGCAGCTTTCATATGTATATAATTTATTTTTTTAACTGTCATCCCGATTTATCGGGATAGCCATGCTGTATTCATTAGCGTTTGTGAACGGTTCGTGCATGGCTATTTCATAATTTAGCGTTATTGATGATGAGGACGGTAAACATCCTGTTGTAATTCTTTATGTTCAGATTTTTTATGGTATGGTAATTTTTTTAACAGTAAAATAACTGCCTGCCAATGGATCAGGGTAATCACTTTTAATGTGATAAGCGGAAAACGAAAGGCAAAGCGAAAAACATTGTAATTGGTCAAAGACTTTCTTTTGCCTGTAAGGGTGCTTACAAAAAAACGCTCCCCATCTTTATGATCATCAATCCGGATATTTAATTTTTCAGAAGGGACTCCTAAATTAAAATCAAATTGGGTATCGTGGTCGATGAAAGGCGAAACATAAAAATATTTGGTGGTGTTTAGATGAAATATATTGCGCATATAATTTTCAGGGCCTATAAAGTAAGGCTTCATCTCACGGAAGGTATTGCAGGTTTCCACTATGGTGCAAATGGGTTGGTTTTCATTGTTAAAGCAGTAATATAAGGATACGGGGTTAAATTGATATCCTAAAGTGCAAAGATTGGTCAACAACATTATTTTGCCATCTTTAATATCAATCCCTTGTTCTTTCAGGTAACCGGAAATTTGCTCTTTTGTGTTTTTTGATGTGTCGGGCCTTTTTGCAGGAAACTGCAAGTGATCGGCATCCCTGAAATTAAAATAATTAAAGCGGTTGCGACTTATCAGCAGGATTTTTTTTGTTATTTCGTTAATCTCATCCAGGTCTATATAAAACATAAAAATACTATAGTGAAACCGATTTTGTTTTGGTTTCAGCCGGTTATGCATAACCGTACATTTATATAGGCAGGAATTCTTCATTAAGCGCTAGTTAAACTTTTACTGAATAATGGAGTTTCATATTTTTTCACTTTCGGGTGGTTCTGGCCAAGGATTTTTTTGCATAATTCCACGGAACTTGTAAAAGCATCTTCGTGAAAACCGTATCTGAAATAGCTTCCGCAGTAAAAAACAGGACCTGACTCATTTAACTTACCCAAGCTTTTTTGTGTTTCCATTGCTTTAACCGTAAAGATAGGATGGTCATATTCAATCACTTTAATGGTTTTTTTGGGGTCTACATTTCCAGGATCATTTATAGAAACAAAGTAATTTTGATTTTGGGAAACCTGCTGTAAACTGTTCATGAAATAAACAGTGGAGGGCGAAAGTTTGCCTTTTTTACTCTCAATCCGGTAGTTCCAGGAAGACCATGTCTTTTTGTTTTTAGGCATTACCGAAGAATCGGTATGCAATGTGGCTATGTTTTTTTGGTAACTGAAATTGCCGAGCATGGCTGTTTCCTGTTTAGTCGGGTTCTCCAGTATTGGCAACACCTGATCTGCATGACAGGCGAAAATCACCTGGTCAAATTCATAATGGTTCCCGCTTTCAGATATTACTGTTACCTTATTATTCTCTTTTCTGATCACTTTTTTTGCACCTTCATTGATTTTAATCTTATCCTTAAATGATGCAACAAGCCTTTCCTTGTATTCTTTGCTTCCTCCCGAAACCGTGTACCATTCATGCTGGGTATCCAACCCGAGAAACCCATGGTTTTTAAAAAACCTTACAAGTGCGATTGCCGGGAATTGCATACTGATATCGGTAGGTGTTGACCAGAGTGCAGAACTCATCGGCAACAGATATTTGAACATCATATCAGCGCCATAATTTCTCTTTTTGATGTATTCATACAAGCTATCGTTACTGAATTCCGATGATTCCATGTCAATCACGCTTTGTTTGTTAAAGCGGTTAATTTGCATCAGCATTTTTAAGTGACCAGGGTTGAAAAAATTTTTTCTTTGGGCAAAAAGGCCATCAAAGCCTGTTCCGCTGTATTCTAACCCACTCGGAAGATGCTGAACACTAAAGGACATAGCTGTTTTTTTTATAGGCACCCCGAGTTCTTCGAACAAAACAATAAGGTTTGGATAGTTAACTTTGTTGAAGACCATAAAACCAGTATCAATAGGTATATTACTTCCATTTTCATTAACGTCTATCGTATTGGTATGGCCACCAACATAATTGTTCTTTTCAAAAAGGGTAATCTCCTGATCGTCTTGCAGGAAATGTGCACAAGCCATACCCGATATTCCTGTTCCTATAATCGCTGTTTTTATTTTCATGGGCAATAATCGTTTACCGTCACATGGAATTGTTCATTCCATAATTGTTTTTGCAATGTATTGTGTTTGTAAATATTGATTTACTGATTTTTACAGAAAATTCATGTATAATGATTTTAGCTTATGGGCCTTGTTCAGGATAAATAAGCCGTGCCAGGTAATTCTTTCCCGAGTTATTGCTCAGGTTGGATTTTCCTTCATAAATCAATATCCGCTTTGTTGCCATATCATAAGTAATGGAAATGGGATCAGAAAGCCACCTGAACATTACATTGTTCGGTTCTACTATAACCTTGGCTTTATCGTTACCAACAGAACCATCCTTTACTAACCTTGCCCTTAATTGAAAATAATTAAGTTCGGATGACACCGTAAAATTAAATACGAGCACCTTCCCTTCCATCAACTCCGACCAATGGTCTTTTATATAATAGTTAAACCCACCATCAACAGTAAAAGGTTCCGGCACCGTTAGGGTCTTTTCACGGATTGGCTCCTTCTCATTCGATTTTACAAATAGCCTCACCTTGTTTCCGTCCACAATTGCCCCTTCCTGGTATCCTGTTAGCAGATCGGAAGTTTTAAAATCGGGGGTGTGCCTGGATTTTGAAAAATCAAGGTTTCGCTGAGCTACCAATTTGTTTTTGGAATCATAATATTTTGTTTCGGTGCCGGCATGTTTTCCATTTTCAAACATTTCGGTGTGTGTTTCTTTGTAAATAAATTTTTTGGAACCTATCTCATATGCATAGCCTGAATACGTTTCTGTTTTTAAGCCGGTTGCCTGGCCTAATGCATAAGCAACGATAATAATTAAAAACTTCCCCATTTCCGTTATGGTTTTTTATTAAAAAGATAATGGCTTACCATCCATTCATTTCCTCCGTTAAAGCCCCACAACTCGGCACACGACATAAAGAATATCCTCCAATACGCCAACCATAGCATTCCTTTGTCTTTTCCATAGGTTTTGTTCATGATGGGTATAATTTTTTTCTTGTTTTTATCCATATTTTCCAACCAAGCCTCTGCGGTTTTGCTGTAGTTGATGCCATTTACCCTCCAATGCTTGTTTTTTTGGAAGTGGTCGTCAAAATAAAACAGGAGATCATCGCTAGGCATAATTCCCCCTGTAAAAAAATATTTGGACATCCAGTCGCTCTCGTCCTTTACTTCAAACTTGTAAGCATATTTATGGTGGGTAAAAATGTGTACGAACAGCTTTCCATCTTCCTTAAGCCATTTCGATATATTTTTCATTAGTTTCTGATAGTTTCGCATGTGTTCGAACATTTCTACGGAAACCACCCTGTCAAATCTTTTTTCTATGTCAAACGTATTCATGTCAGCAGTAATAACTTCCAGGTTTTTCAATTTCCTTTCTGCTATTTGTTTATCGATATGTATTTTCTGGGTGCTTGAATTTGAAACAACGGTGAACCTGCTCGAAGGAAAATTCTGGGCCATGAAAAGAGAAAGAGAGCCCCAGCCACAACCTAATTCCAAAACATCCTGTCCTTCCTTTAAATCTGCTCTTTGACAAGTTAGTGCCAGCATTTCACATTCTGATTCAATCAGACTAGTAGCGTTGTTTTCCCAAGATCCGCAACTGTATTTCATATATGGTCCTAGCACATATTTGAAAAACTCCGTTGGAAGCTCATAATGCTGCTCGTTAGCAGCTTTGGTATTAACAGCTATGGGGTTTTCTTTGAGTTCATCAACTAAAAAACCAATGTGTTTTTTAAGGTCATGCCCTGAAGCATTTTCTTCCTCCCGGAGCCTTTGGATCAATAATTTTTTGATGTTTTTTCTGATCAACCGTTCAGGGACCAAATTATTGGAAAGTAGTTTATCGTACCACATGTTTAACAAGCTTTTTTTTAAACTTACGTGTGGTTTTCTTATTTGGATTTGAAAAATGAAAAAATTTATTCTTTTTCTGGAAAATAAGGTTCTTTGAGAAAAGAAAGAATATCCCGGCCCATAGGGTTGTTCCTGAAATAAAGCTGGGCGATCATTCCGAAATGATTTCTTCCTTTTATTACTTTTAATGAGCAGAAGTTACCGGATTCATTGAGCTTATGGCAGAACATTTCGCTACTTTCAGAAATAGTTTTATACGTTTTAGATCCTGTAAAAACGAGAAAAGGAACAGATCCTTCTTTGGGGATATGATAAATCGGGGAGGCCTTTCGCCATATACGGGGATCGGTTGTAAAAACTGCTCTTAAAGATTTGCTATAATTATTGTTGTATTGTTCAAAATAAGAAACCATATCCAGACCAAAGGCATCAATAAGTATGGTCTTTTTTATAGGGTTGTTAAGGTTTAAATCTTTAAACGTATTTCCTAAAGTAATTAAAGCGACAAGATGGCCCCCGGCCGAATGCCCTGCAACAGTTATTTTTTTAGGATCGCCACCGAATTTTGAAATGTTTTTGTAAACCCAGTCTGTTGCAGCAGCACAGTCCTCTGCCATCTTATCATATTTAACGGAAGGACTTAAACGGTAGTTTATCAAAACCGTAACAATGCCTTTTTTTGCCATTCTATTACCGATAAAATGAAATCGGTTTTTACTTCCTGTGTTCCAACTGCCCCCGTGAACAAATACTAAAACCTCTCTTTTGTTTTCGCCAGGTTCTGGATAAAAAATATCCAGGATATGCCTGTCAGGGTCAAATTCATTAAGGGTTTTATCCTTGTATGGAATATCTTTCGACTTACGGATGTTTGTGCTCCATAAAAAGGAGGTAAGAAAAATCGGAAGGGTCAACAATACCACGCTTTTCATTTTATTCTGAACCAAGGGAAAAATGCATTCGTTGTTTTTTGATAGTTAATATATGCTTCTCCTTTTGATAAAACTGCCAGTTTCTCCAACATAGGAATGCCTGTTACATTATTCAATAAAAAATACATACTAATGGGTGAAGTTAAAGCCAGCCAGCCAAAAGGAGAGGATAATGCATAAACGGCAAAGCCGACCCATATCAGCCATTCGAAAAAATAATTGGGGTGGCGGGAATATTTCCAAAGTCCTTTTTGACAAACTTTTCCTTCATTTCCACTTTCTTTTTTAAAAGATTTAAGTTGTTTGTCTGCCACACTTTCCCCAACAAACCCTACCAACCAAATGGTAGAACCGGAGATCTCAAAAAAAGAAACAGAGGAGTCCTGATCAATAAAAACCAACAAAAAAGGAATTGAAAGCAGCACGTTTGAAAATGCCTGGATTAAAAAAAACGACAGCATGTTACGATTGGCATTTTTTCCGTATCCTTTTCTCAATAAAGCATATCTTATGTCTTCTTTATTTCGGTGAAAAGAGTTTCGGATCAATAAATAAGTTCCAAGCCTTATGCTCCAAAACATTACCATGGCTATTAATAAAAAAATCCTGATAGAAGAACCTAAGGTTAGAAAATAAAAAAGAACGATCAGAAAAGTAAAATTATAGGCCCACCAGGCATCTACTATGCCGGCATTTTTTGTTTTTAATTGCCTTAGCCATACAATAAACAGTACCGATGAAGTAAGCAATAGCCCCGATAATAGCATTTTAACAATAAGCAACATTATATTTATATAAGTTTTTTTACAAAAAAGAAGACAGAACAAATTTAGGAAGACGGGAATTATACAGAATTTAACTGGGTATAAAAAAAATGGTATATCCTTAAATTTAAATAAATTCTATTAATTATTTTGTTTGATGAGCAAATCTTTTATACTCTCCTTTTCCTTTAACTGAAACAGTTCTTTTAATATGTAGATACAGGTGGCTACACTTCCCAGCAGAATCAAGAGTATTAACCACAATATCTTCTTATAGTGCTTTTTTTCTTTGTAAGCTATCCAAAGAAACAGCGCTGCTACATTGGCATAGAAATCAATAAGGGTAGCTTTCATCCAGGGTATTCGGATTAAATCCGGAAGTGCTTCAAAAAGATTGCTTTGCAGGCTTGTTTGTATAATGGTGAAAACCATTCCAATTAAAAGGATGGAAAAGAGGAAAATCAATAAGTTTTTTAGCATGGCAGATATAAAATATATCATATATACGCTAAAAGAAAAGAGTTGGATTTTTAAAGAAGCAGAAAAAACGGAGATTATACTTTTCCAAGCACAAACATTTCTTCCATTGTAGGAGAAGGAGATCCTCCCTTTTTCTCTAAGGTTACCGCAAATGCCTGGGGGTTTTCAACCTGTTTCATTTTTTGCAGCGTTTCCAAACGATATTCAAAAACACCCATGTCCACCGGCTGGCCTTCCACAATTGCCCATAGTTGGTATTGTTTTCCGGAAGGGGGCTCGGGAAGGTTGTTTAAGCTTAAATAAACACTGTTGTCAGAGGGATTGAAGTAAACAGAGGTAAGTCCGTCAGGTGCTTTGTTCTCAAGGCCTTTTAATAGCACTTTTATGTTGTTCGGGTCTTTCACAACAGCGAGTTCTTCTTCTGTGTTGTTTAAATTTTCCTGTAGGGAGGATAGTGATGCCGAAACGGCATTTCTTTCTTCTGTTATATTTGTGATCTGTTGCTTTTGTCCAACATAATTCCTGTATAGGTTATAAGAGAACAAACCTGTTGCTATCAAAATTGAAACAGAAGCAGCGACAGCCAATTTAAGATAACCGGTTTTGGCACTTTCTGTTTTCACGTTATTGCCTGCATCATTAATTGAGATAATCTTTGATTCAGGCCCCTGTTTCTTTTTTTGCTGCTCTTCTATTTCTTCAACTTGCTTAAAAATTTTGTCTTTCAGAGTGGGGGGAGGTGTTGTTTGATGGGAAAAGGCATATCCTTCCATGGCACTTTCAAATCTTGAAAGTTCCTGTTTTATTTCAGGGTAAATATGAGACATACATTCTACCTCACGCCTCTCTTGATCAGAAGCCTGTCCTAAAATATAGTCCTCCAATATTCCGGAAGATATGTAACTTTTTACATCCATTTAATTGAATAATTTCCTTAATTCTTTTAATGCGGCCCTTACCCTCGTTTTAACAGTTCCCAACGGAATGTTTAATTCTTTTGACGCCTCCTCATGGGTGTAACCTGAAAAATAGATTGCATGGATTACTTTTTGATACTCAGGGCCCAGTTTATTTACAACTTCCCTCATTCCTATTGTTTGAATATTGTTTTGATGGTTTTGGCTTTTATCAATAGTATATACGCTCTGATCGATATCTTGGATTTCGGGCCTTGTTTTTTTACTGCGTAATTTATCTATGGATTTATTCCTGGCAATATTAAGCATCCAGGTAAACAGTGAACCTTTCTTTGCATCATAGCTCTCCATTGCCTGCCATATTTTAACAAATGCTTCCTGAAGAACATCTTCAGCCAGTTCCTGGTCGGACAGTATTTTTATGACGACCCCGAACAAGGCGCCTGAATATTTATCATACAGATAGCTGAAAGCTTCTTTGTCTTTCTTTTTTAAAAGATCAACCAGCTCCTGCTCACTGTATGTTTTTTTGTTTTTTAACAAAGATTTTAATTTTGGGCCGGGCAAATATACATTTTTTCACATTCATCCGAAACTTTTTATAAACCCCATTAAAATCCTCTGTAATTACTGATTTCATTGAAATAGCAATGAATTATTTCTGAAAACATCTCCTTTTTTTTGTTCCTATGGCTTGTCCCTGAATTTGCACAACACTTACCTCCAATTGCCACCGTTAATCCAAAAATGTAGTCTGTTTTTAAGAAGTAACTGATTTTAAATAATCCATTTGAGATTTTATAAAAAGCTCCTGTGCATTTATGATTTCAAGGTGCTTCCTGCCTATTATTGTATTGTTTAATTACTGTTACAGAATTATACTGTCGCTGGCATTTCAATTGGCAAATTGGCAATGAAAGGTCTGCCTAGTTAGAAATTTAAAACAAAAAAGGGAATAGTATATTTTAATGGAAAAATAAAATAGCCATTATTACTCAGGTGTTTAAAATTATTGTTTAAGAGGTAATTAAATCGACCAAAGTGTTTGAAATTTGGTTTTTACACTTTTTGAGTGCTTTGCGTAACCTTTGCGAACTTTGCGGTTAAATACCAAAGATACTAACTTAAATCGTTATATATCAATAACTTAGCGAATCCACAAAAAGAATAGGAACTTGGCTTTTTTATCGTAATTAAAGATTCGAATTTTTATGCTGTAGAACCAAATCCACAAGTTTCATAAATAAGCCCACACCTTATTATTTATCTTCCCCTTAAGCAGCCGGAATTTCAGTCGGGAACAGATTTTGGTTTTACTCCAGGTAATGAAAGAGTTTTATTTCAACCAGTTCGACCACCGTAAGCCATATAAACCCGTAAAAGATAACATTTACAGGGCAAGGTTATTTCAGGTGGCCGGAATCCTGGCAATCATAGCAGGGCTGATTTACCTTTACTGGAGGTGGGCTTTTTCATTGAATTTTGATGCACTCTGGTTCTCACTGCCGCTGGCCATAGCCGAAACATTCTCCTTTTTGGGGATTTGCTTTTTTATTTTCGATTTATGGCAAAATAAAGATGCAGCACAGCAACCAGCACCTCATTATTTATCAGAGGTGGAGGAGTTGAACGGGAGGGAAGACAGGCCCATTAAAATAGATGTTTTTATTGCCACTTTAAATGAAGAAGCAGAATTGCTAAGGTACACCATCAAAGATGCCAAAGCAATGGAATATCCTTTTGACGATATGCCTGTTCATATTTTTGTTTTGGATGATGGAAGGCGTGACGGGCGCAATATTCACAAGGAAAATATAAAAAAACTCTGCCAGGAGGAAGGTGTAAAGTATATTTCCAGGGAACATAACACCGGTTATAAAGCAGGAAATTTAAAAAACGGCATTGAACATACTTCTGGCGATTTTTTTGTAATACTTGATGCCGACAACAGGCCGTTTCCAGGTTTTTTAAAAAATACCCTTGGTTATTTCAAAAGGGAAAAAGTTGCCTGGGTGCAAACCTGCCATTGGTTTTATGATACCACAGAAACAATCCCTTTAAGTACCTACCTGATTAATGCCCTGGGCATTACTTCTGAAAAACTTAAGAAAGCAATTATTTTTTCAACAGGATATATTAATACTGGCGGAGATATCTTCGGAAGTGAGCCAAGGCAGTTTTATGAGGTAATCCAACGTAGAAGAAACTTCCACAATGCGTCCTTTTGTTGTGGCGCTGCATCTGTTCACAGAAGGGAAGCGGTTATGGGCAATTCCATTAAATTATTCAGTGAATCCTTCAATGAAGGCTTTCTGCAGGGGAAAATGCAAAAGGACAACCAAAACCTTATGGCAAAGCGGATGGAATTAATCCAAAGCAAAGAATTAATGCCTTTTATGTTTCATGCCTCAGAAGACCTCTATTCTTCTATGGTTATCCACAGCGACAGTAAAAATAAATGGGAGAGCGTGCTTCACCCTTACGTGGAAAGTAAGTTGCTTTCGCCACAGGATATGCAAACCTTTGTAAAGCAAAGGCTTCGCTATGCAGAAGGCTCTATTGACATCGCCCTCCACGACAACCCCTTATTCAAAAAAGGGCTTAGCTGGAGGCAAAAACTTTGTTATTTCCATACAGCCTGGGCTTATTTTTCCTGCATCTGGATACTGATATTCTTACTTAGCCCTATCGTATTTTTCTTTACGCATCAATTGCCTGTGGATTGCAGCTCTACAGAATTTTTTGCAGTATTCATTCCTTTTTATTTCATCTATAAAATAGCCGAAACAGCAGGCTCCTGGGGAATCTCTCAAAAACGTGGCAGGCAGTATTATATATGCCTTTTCTGGATAAACCTTCAGGCAATCATCAGTGTTTTATCAGGCAAGAAAGTGAAATTCACAGTTACGCCTAAATATAAGCAGCAGTCGCACCCGCTAAAACATTCCTGGCCACATTTAACCATTATAATACTCACCGTTTCTGGTATCATTTTAAATGGAATACTGGTGTTTTTTGGAAGTGAAAATCTCTCATTTGGCATTACCATGAATACTTTGTGGGGGCTTCATAATTGTTACACTTTAAGTGTTTATGTGCGCGCTGCGTATTGGGATACGGAATTATCCGGTGTTAAAGAAAAAGTTAAGGAAATCGAGAGAAAATCATATAGACCTCTGGCGGTAGAAGCCTGAAATAATTTAATTATTAATAAGAATAAACATGAACTGGGAAACATTAATGTGCTTCGGAGATAGCATCACCATCGGGGCAAGAAGTTATTGCGGATATCCTGAATATGCCGGAAACCTTTTGGAAAAAAAACTTGGAAACAACTGGAATGTCATCAACCTGGCGGTGTGTGGCTATACCGCAATGGATTTGGCACGCTACATTAGCAGTAACTTTTCAAACCTAAAGCAATTTGAGCCAGGCATCATATCTATTTTGATAGGAACCAATGATGTAAAGAAAAACACCTTGCCTTCTGATTTTGAAATAGCATACCGGCAAGTTATCCTGAAAGCTTTGTTGCTTTCCTGCAACCGGAATGTGGTATTGATAAAATTGCCCTTTTTTCCTAAAAATGTAGCATATCCCTATAACTTCGGGATGAATAATAAAGTCGATTCATGCAATGAAATTATTGACCAATTGGCTGTGAATTATAACCTAAGGGCCATGGAATTTCATTTAAATGATGCTGACCTTTTCGATGGGGTACACTTGAATGCAACTGGTTCAAAAAATACCGGGGCACAATTATCGCGCTTTATTGAAGCGGATAAAGGGCTGGTTCAAATAAAAGAAATTCCTGCAATGGCTAAAGATGCAATCGCAGGAAACATCTTAAAGGATTTTGTTGGAAATGATTTAAGCACTTTCAAAGCAAAAAATGGATAAAGCATTATTGGCAATAGGAACAAGGCCTGAGCTCATCAAGGTTGCACCCGTTATCCGGGAGATGGAAAAGCGTGGCCTTCGGGGACAATTAATCGTAGTAAATACCGGGCAGCATAAGGAGTTAATGAAAAACACCTTCCGGATTTTAGGAATTGATGCAGACTATACACTCGATTTAATGATTCCGGGCCAAAGTTTAAATGAATTAACCGCCAGGGCATTGGTGCAGTTTCAGCAATTAATAGATGAACTTCAGGTAAAAAATGAAAAACCTGCTATTTTTCTGGCCCAGGGTGATACCGCAACGGCTTTTGCAGCATCGGTTACTGCTTTTCATAATAAAATTCCATTTGCCCATATTGAAGCAGGTCTTAGGACAAATAACCTGGAGAATCCTTTTCCGGAGGAATATTACAGAAAAATCATCAGCCTGAATACGATGAAACATTTTACCCCAACTATATCGGCAAGCAACAACCTGTTAACAGAGGGGATAAATCCAGAAAACATCATCATGACCGGAAATACGGTGGTTGATGCTATCGAATATATTAAAAAAGTTCAGTTAATGGATGAAGTTGCAAAAGATTTAAAATTGCCAATGCATTACCTTAAACAGCAGAAAAACCTGGTGCTGATTACATGCCACAGGCGTGAAAATTTTGGGGCTAATATGGAAAATATTATAAAGGCCATTGGAGAATTGGCTCATGAAAACCCGGGCCATAATTTTGTTTGGCTGAGGCATCCGAACCCTTCTGTCCAAAAAAGCCTGGAACTAGCCAAAATTGGCGAACAGGCTAATGTTGCCATTATTGACCCGCTGGATTACTTTGACCTGGTAAGTATTTACCCATTCATAAAGATTATGATTACAGATTCCGGTGGCCTGCAGGAAGAGGCGCCTACCTTTAAAATTCCGGTGATTATTTTAAGGGAAACCACAGAACGTATGGAAAGCGTACAAAATGGTTTTGCATTTTTATGCGGGGCAAACCGGGAAAAGATAAAAAATGCTTTTCAAGGCTGTGTTTTAAAACCGGTAAACATAACCCATAACCCTTATGGGGATGGAAAAGCCTCGAATAGAATTGCTGATTTTCTCCAGGATTTCCTGAAGCCTGAAATTAAAATTATCATACAAAAAGAAGGTTATGAAGAATTGCACGCTAAAGTTTAAAACAGTTATTATTGGCGCAGGGCCTGCCGGCACAGGAATAATTTTTAATGCCATACGAAAGGGGAAGTTGAAGGAGCTATTAGAAGGTGGCCTTGCTTTTATTGAGTCAACAGGCAATTTTGCATCCGGTACTATCGGGAAGTACCTGGTTAATTCAGATTCTAATGGGGGAGTGTTTTTAGAATGTTTAAATGACACCGGCACCGATTGGTTTAACCATCTCCAAGCGGATGAAAAAGTTAAATCTATTGCAGAAATGGCATCCAATCCTGTTCCTCTGGAATTAGTGGGTGAATATTTACATAGGCTTGGAGCAGCATTAAAAAACATAATAAATGGTATTTCCCCTTCCGGAATTTTTCAAAATTCAAAGGCAATTTCTATCTATAAAGAAAAAAGCGGGCAATTTTTAGTTAAAATGCAAACAACAGAAGATGGCAAAGTAACAGAGCGCCTGATAGAAGCAGAATCCCTGGTATTTGCAATGGGTGGGAAACAGGATTTTGAGAATATGGCCAATAGCAGTATTACACCCTCATTAAAATTAAAAGAATTTGAACAGAAAATCTTCCTGACAGATGAATTTTTTACCGCTCCAGGACTATCAAAAGCGGAAGTATTAATTAGAAAAGCAAAATGTAATAAAGTTGTGGTCATTGGAGGCTCTCATAGTGCATTTTCATCCATTTGGCTGATGTTAAATAAAATGAATGGAATTGAATTTGAAAAAGCAGCCATTTCCTTAATTCACAGGGGAAAGTTTAAACTGTTTTATGAATCAAAAGAAAAAGCGTGGGCGGAAGGTTATGGTGATTTTACGGAAGCGGATATTTGCCCGGTAACGCAAAGGGTATTTCGGATGGGGGGCATGCGTGCCGATTCAAAGGACTTGCTAAGAAAACTTTTCGGCTTAAGCCATCAAAGGGAAGAAAGGATAGAACTGCTTGAAATTGATGATGGTGGCGATAATTCAGAAATTCTGAAAAAGAAATTGAATGAAGCGGCACTCATCATACCTGCTTTTGGTTATCAGCCTAATACCATTCCTTTATATGATGAAGCAGGAGTTGAGCTCATGTTTTCCCAAAAACCACTGGTCAACAAATACTGCCAGGTAATGGATGTTAATGGGAATACTATTACCGGGCTTTATGGAATTGGGCTTGCATCCGGCTTTTTACCCTGGGGTGAAATGGGCGGTGAAGCCAGTTTCAATGGGCAAACCAATAGTTTATGGGCATACCAGCACGGAATAGGGGAGTTAATTTTTAACCAACTGATGAATGCCGGGAAAGTTATGGCGATATAAAATCATCCCCATCAAGTCCTGATCCTAATTTTTAGTATTATATGTGGTTTGTGAAAAACAGAATGGCTGTTGGAGTTGATACCAAAGTCATAGGATGGGTGAGCAAAAAAGGGATGTTTTCGAAAATACAAATGAATATAACATGGCGAAACGTAAGTTCGTGAAATCAAAGATTCATGAACACCTTTAAAAATTAAAAGACAAGTGAATAATACATAAAAAAACACATGCTTTAGCATTGGCTTTGCCGAATCTTGATTTGGTAAAGCAAATCATCGATTTCATGAGTTCCTTAAAGGAATAATAAAAAAAACGAATAATTAAGGAATGAACAATTCCATTTGAATTTATTTTATCAAGAGATTTATTATAAGTAATTTTATTTTAAGCTTCTTCCAGAATCCGGATTAAACTGTCATTTAGGTAAAAAACTTCTTTTCCGTTTTTTTTATAGGATAAAATTCCTGCCTCAACCAACTCCGCCATGTATTTTGTTAAAGTTGTTCTGGAGGTTTTTCCTAATGCCTCTCCTACAACAGCAGGCTTAATATAAGGTTGATAAAAAAGCGCCTCATTTACTTCCTTGTTGTACCATTTGATTTCCTTTTTTCCATGGCTTAATGTTGACTCCATTTGTTTGATGATCTGGTCGATTAAATCATTGGTAATTGCAGAGGTTTTGCATACTGCTTCAAGCATATACAGTACCCATGGCTTCCAGGCGTTTCTTTGTGTTACAGCGCCCAGGTTAAAATAGTAATCCTCCTTATTATTAATGATATATTTTGAAAGGTAAAGAATAGGGTGGGAAAGTAGCTTTTTCTGAACCAAGTAGAGCAGGTTCAAAATCCTTCCTGTCCTTCCATTTCCATCCTGAAATGGGTGGATTGCTTCAAATTGATAATGGGCAATACACATTTTCAGTAAAGGGTCTTCTGGAAATTGCACATCGTCATCCATATAATCCAACAGGTTTTTTACAAGTTTTTCAATGATGCCTTTTCCTCTTGGTGGCGTATAGATTACTTCCCCCGGTTTAAATTCACTCGGGCCACGCTTAATAACCACAAGGGCATGTGGAGGGCGAAAACCGGTATGGGCATTTTTAACCATCTGAAATACCCTCTTAATAGTTTCTTCCTGTATAATGCCATTCTTTGTAAGTTCATCATGCCCTGCCCATAAGGCTTCTCTGTACCTCAATACTTCTTTGGTTGATAAATCAGCATCTTTCTCCTTTACGCTATCTGAAATTGCTTTATATAATTCGTCTTCAGTTGTAAAAATATTCTCTATTTCTACAGATGTTTTAGCCTCCTGAAGCGCAATGGTATTAATGAGCATAAAAGGATTCGGCAACCTCAGGATATTAGCATTTACGGTTGCCAATTCCCTTGAAGCCAACAGCAGTTTTTTAAGGATTTCCAGGTCCTCGTCCAGTTTTTTAGAAGGAGGAAGCAATGGTAATTCATTATATGGGAGGTTTCGATCTAATTTAGCCATACGTCCATTTATTTGCTTTTATTGAACATGTTTACGAAATTAAATAAAAAACTGGACATATAATCATAACATGTCCATTATTTGCCTTTTATTGAACATGTGTAGTTTTGTTGTACAGAAACTGGACATATAATCGTTACATGTTCATTTTATATTAAAAATTGAACATGTTTGGTTTGAATTGATAAAAAGCGGAGCATCAATTTTTTCTTTTACAGGTTTGTAATTTCCTACCTGTAGAATGATTATCAAAACCTACTCATAGTCCTGAGCCTTTACCTGCACATGGAGAAGAGTCAATGTTAGTATTATTATTAATTAAAGTTTCGGAGTTGTAAATTCCTTGTTTTACTGATGTTTCAGTATGTAAAAATATTTTAGATAAAAAACTGAAACATAGAATTAGTGCTTCCAGCACATTTATGTTCAATTGTTTGGCAAAACACACATTGTTGAAAATTAGCAATTTGCGTTGTTGTATTTTTTTAATATACTGAAATTAAGGCAATTAAATCAGCTCCGAAACTTCAGTTATTAATTAAAGTTTCGGAGTTGTAAATTCCTTGTTTTACTGATGTTTCAGTATGTGAAAATATTTTAGATAAAAAACTGAAACATAGAATTAGTGCTTCCAGCACATTTATGTTCAATTGTTTGGCAAAACACAAATTGTTGAAAATTAGCAATTTGCGCTGTTGTATTTTTTTAATATACTGAAATTAAGGCAATTAAATCAACTCCGAAACTTCAGTTATTAATTTCCTCATAACTAAGTTCAAATCTTCTGTTTTTCAGCATTAAATCTAATTAACCATTCGGCTATCAATACATACCTCTTCTTCTCCATAAAATTTAGCCAAAAAAACACCTTCGCAATTTGTGATATTTAGAATTCAGGTAGTAAAGTGGCTGACGGAATTGCCCAAGGTGGGGGAAACCTTCTGCAGAAGCTAAAAAATGTTTTCCTAATCCCGATTCTACCCAATACTCAAACGGTTTTTGGTGTAGATAAACATTTCTGGAATTGCTGATTTTTCTTTAATGGATAAAAGGGTATGATTTTAGAAAAATTTAAGTAATTAATACTTAAAAAATGAAAAGGCTGTATCTGTTTTTCCTTATGTTTTTAATGCAGGTAAATCTTTATGCACAGGAGATAGAGTGGGCAAAGAAGATTAGTATTCCTTTTTGGAATCCACATGGAATGTTATATGATAATTCCGGAAATGTTTATCTCTATGGCTCATATTACAGAAACTGGAACATCAATGATCCTGGCCAGGTTATAAATGATACTGTAGGTTCCTTTATTCAAAAATATTCCGATGAAGGCGAATTAATATTTGAAAAAAGGTGGAAGCTTCCATTTTATATCGTTAAAATGATTTTTGATGGTGATAATGCCTTTTATTTTACTGGCTGTTTTGCAGGTTCTCTTAATCTAAATGGAGTTGCTTTTAATAGTATGGGCGAATATGATGGTATGGTAGGGAAAATGGACTTAAATGGCAATATTTATTGGGTTAGTACTTTCGGAGGAGGTAAATCTGATTTTGGAATGGGCATAAGCATGTATGCCAATAGCACAAATTTGCTGATAACAGGTTCTGTAGCTGATTCTCTTTTTGTAAACAGCCAGTATAAAGGCAGTGAACCCCTTCCAATGTTTTTAGGCATTTTTAATTTAAATGGGCATAATATAAAAAACAAACTTGTTGATTTTATTCCTGAAAGAATCCATTCAAATAGAGGAATAGAAATAACCTGCGACAAGAATAATGAAATTTTTGTTCTTGGGGACAGAGAAGGCGCCCATTGGTATGGTGATACTATTGATGGCCCTTTAGCAGGAAGATATATCATAAAATTTAATGAAAATCTTGATACCCTATGGTCGAGGTATTTGATTGGGCCATCCTGTTATAACGGATGGAGCAATGGAAATCTTGTAGCCGACAGCAAGTGAGATATTTATACCAGAAGTTACTGCTCTTTTAAATATGGTGGAGATGGCAGTATCAGCAGGTTAAGTAATTCGAATGCAAGTACATTATGGACAGGGCAAAATAGGGATGGGGGTTATAGTGATATTTTTTTCCGTAACAATTCCATATGGTTTGTTGGTAAAGAAGGGGCAAATGGCTGCCCTTGCCCTGGCAGCAATTCTGGTTATCAGGTGATAAAGAAGATGGATGAAAATAACCAACTTTTGGGTGAGGCAAGGATAATGGGAGTATGGCTACGGAAAATTATTCAGGATAATCAGGGAAATGTATTTGTATATGGTGCTTTTAATGAAAGGCAAGCACATATTGGCAAAGATGTAATACTAGCTGATAGTATTTCAAGCAGTGGTACTTCTTTTTACTATTCTGGACATTTTTTAATCAAACTGAATGATAAAAACTGTACTCCTCCAAGTATTAATGATGTACCACACCATCCATTTAACAGGATTATTTGCCCAGATCAGGTCTTTCAACTTGATGCAGGCCCTGGCTTTGTGGATTATGAGTGGAGTAATGGTTCTAAAACTCAGAAAATAGAAGTTTCTGAGCTAAACAGATATACCGTAAAGGTGAAGGATAAGAATAATTGCATTTCATACTCATCTCCAATTTCAATTTTACATAAAGAAAATAGTTCTGTACACAATTTATGCCTGATAACTTATGAAAATGATAAACAAATAATTTATGGCACTTTGAATTTTGATTATAGTACAAAGAATTATAAAATATACAAAATAGATAAAGCAACAGGAGATACTGTAGATGTTTTGTTTGAAGATTACAAAAATTATTTAAATGTTCAATTTGTTGATGAAAATTCTACACCTTCAACCAAAGCTTATTTATATTCCATTTCAAAGGTTGATACTTGTGGCCTTGAATCACCAGTTAGTGTTGCCCATAAGCCAATTCTGCTAAAAATAAGAAAGGAAGGCACAAGTAATTTACTTGAGTGGGAGCCTTATGAAGGGATGGATATTCATAGCTATCATATTTATAAAGGAACAGATAAAGGGAAGATGCGTTTGGTTGATTCTATTGGTGTTTCAGTTTTAATTTACGTTGACACAAATCTGGATAGCCTTTTTCATTATCAGGTGAAGGCCAACAAAAAATTATTTTGTTACTTGGGTAGTAGTAATTATTTTGGAACTACATCTTCAAATATTGTTGTGGATGAGGCCTATGTACCTACAATTGTTGAGGCAACTGAAATGGATATTAATGCCGATCTCTTTCCTAACCCTGCCCATGATATTTTAACCATTCAGCTTCCTGAACAAAAACAAGTAACTATAGTTCTTAAAAACCTATTAGGAGAGGTACTTTATAAAACCTCAGGCAATCAAAATAAATTTGAAATTCCAATGCAAAATTTTAAACAGGGTTTATATGTTATTTCTATTGATTATGGAGTGGAAAGGAAGCAGTTTAAAATTATAAAACATTAAAAGTTTTTAGTCATAAAGGCTGTTGTAATTTAGGATGGTATAAATTATCTATTTATACTTTTGGTTTTATACTTGCAAGGAAAACTTTAAAATATATTTAAGCAGTTTTCATTCTGTATTCTACATTTTGATACTATCAAATGCTAATGAAGCCACCTAATGAAATAACCCACCTGAACAAAAAAAATCAGTATTAAAGTAATCAGCCTTTTCATAATCTACACTTTTTAATTTAAAATCTTAAGCATTTTCATCACTACAACTTGTCCCGTCCCGAAAGCTTTATAGGTCATCGGGATCACCATAATCCGCTAATCATCGCATCCGCTAATTAGTTAATTGATAACCAGCTTCCTCCTCACCAAATCCTCCCCAACTTTCACCTGCACAAAATAAATTCCTTTAGAAAAGCCACTGGTGCTGATGTTTTCGTTGCTTTTTACCTGGCGCTGGAGCATAATTCTTCCTGAAAAATCGGTGATGGTAACATCAGCTTTCTCGGCTTCAAAAGAAAGGGTGAAATGGGAAGAGGTGGGGTTTGGGTGGAGGAGAAAATTAATTCTATTTATTGCTTCCGACTCTATACTGACATTACTACTTAATTCCATGCTGTGTATATAAACTCCTCCTCTGTTCAGCGATGCATAGAGTTTACCATCTCTTACAACTAATCGCCAAATTTTATTTCCTGCTAAATCATTTTCTAAATCAAAATCTATCCCCTCATTCATTGGTTCCCAGGTTTTGCCAAAATCTTTGGTGAACAAAAGGTTTCCATTATAATTGACTGTAATGGCTATTAGTGAATCCTCTATAACAATATTGCTAACAAGATTTTTAAATCTCATATTTGAATTGTCTTCCCAGGCCTTGTTCCAGGTGGCCCCACCATCACGGGAGATATAGAGGCCTTGGTTAAAAGTACCTATGCATATTATATCACCTTTTACTTTTGCTGAGTATATTTCCCATATACCCAACCAGGAAAGAATTGCAATTTTTTTAAAGGTTATACCACCATCATCTGACCTAAATAATTCCTGCCTTGTAAAGCCATAAATGAAATCATTGTCTGAATCCAATAAGCTATAATTTTCACCTCCTAAATATTTATAAGATTTTCCTTCAAGCTCATATAGCCCGTGAGTGGTGGACAGCAACAGTTTACCTTTATGCTTTAAAAAACTTTTGGCACTTATATCATTTGTACTGTCAGGAAAAATGACTTCCCATTCATTGCCTCCTTGTTTTAAGATGCTTAATTGTAGTTTATCGTCAATAATATAAATATCCCCTTTGTAAGTTTGTGCTTGGGTAATATAACCTGGGGAAAAATAGGGAGTAGGTTTGCCTGAATCAGAAAAGGCGAATTGAGTGCTTAAGTCAGGAGATATTTTTTCCCATTTCTGTTTTTTCTCATCCAGCTTGTATAGTTTTTGATTAATTGAAGCTAACAGGCCTGCATCAGTATTTGAAAGGCTATATACTGGAGCGCCATTTAGAAATATGCTGGCTTCTTCCCAGGTGCCATTGTTGAATTTGTATATTCCATTAAAATTATCTGTTCCTGCAAATAAATGCCCTTTGAACTTTACAAAAGAGGTTACATTTTTTCTTTCAAGTCCGGTACCCAGGTAATTCCATGTTAAGCCATTATCAACAGAATAGTACACACCGTTGATGGTGCCAGCATAGAGGGTGTCAGTGTCCATAAAAAAAGTTCTTAGGTATGCAGGTATAGATATGGTTTGTTCCAGCCACGTTTGCCCCAGGTTTGGAGAAATATGATAACCTAAAAAAATACTGTCCCCTTTAAATTCTAAGGCATTTGAGCTTCTTGGAGAATCAATGGTTTTCCATGATAAGCCATTGTTATAAGATATACAAGTTTTGCCTTCATTTTGCCTTTTTGTACTTGCTATTAAGGTATTATTTCCAGCTGCAAATGAAACAAAATTCCCTCCTATGACTAATTTCCAGGTATTATCATTGAAGCCACATTTTAAAATTCCACCCTGATGGCAGAAAAAAACAGTGTCATCAATCGCTGCAAATCTAGGTACACCATCCCAACTAGAGGAATGAAAGTAAAAGTTATCATTCTGAATCATCTCCTGCCAGGAATCTCCGTTATCAAGGGAAACATAGTATTTACCTGTGTAAATAAATAATTTTCCTCTGTAGTGAAAAATGGCCCTTGTGAATTCATAATTATTAAAATTCCATGTTTTGCTTCCATCATCAGAAAAATATAACCCTCTATCGGTGCCAGCGAAAATTCGAGTATCGGAGGCCGCAAGGCAATTAATAGTCGCACCGTAAGGCCCGTTTGTGGGCTGCCAACTTTCCTGGGCCTGTACTAAGCCCTGTAATACAACAACCATTGAAAACAAAATCAACTTTCTCATTATCTTAAACTTTCAATTTTCTAAAAACCACATCCGTTAATCCGCTAATCATTTCATCCGCTAATTAATAACCAATTTCCTTCTTACAACTTCCTCCCCAACTTTTATCTGCACAATATATATCCCTTTAGAAAAGCCGATGGTGCTGATGTTTTCATTGCTTTTTACCTGGCGCTGGAGCATAATTCTTCCAGAGAAATCGGTGATGGTAACATCTGCTTTTTTGGCTTCAAATGAAAGGGTGAAATGGGATGAGGTTGGGTTGGGGTTGAGGGAAAGGGAAGTCTTTGAAATATTTCTTTTTATAGCTGAATTCTGTTCTGGCAAGGTATCCGGAGGAAAATTTCGCAAAGCGTATTTTGCTAAAAATGTATAATAACTGTCTTCAGTTTTTCCAATGTTGAAAGGGCCAATACTTATCGGTTCATTGGCCGTCCCAAAAAAATATAAATTATCATTTTCATCTATGCTTACTTTTTGACCAGTCAATTTGACTGCCCAGCCTGGCACAAAGGTTTCAAGTAATTCTCCTGTTTCATCATTTAATTTCCAGGCAAATGATTTGGTTTTACCATCGCCAGATGCCACATAACCAGTTCCATAAAGATTTCCATTTTTGTCAAAAACTATGTTCGAAAATTGACTGTAAACAGCATCTATATTGGTCTTCCAGGTTTCCTTTCCATCTTTTGAGTTTTTGAATAAGGTAATGCCGGAATATCTGCTGACATTGGCTCTATAAACACTTCCGTCTTCTTTTACTTTTAGAAACCCTTGAGAACCATATGGATTCCCACCTTTATTCTGAAAATATTTTACTTCTAGGTTTGTGTCGAAAATTATTTCAAAATTATTGGTATAAAAGCCATCCCATCCGGAGCTTATACTTTCAATCAACCAAAAATCTTCCCTGTTGCCACCTATCAGGTATATAAAACCCAGGGTGTCGGATTCAATTCTTTGGCCGAACCCTCCCTTCTTTGCCTCAAAGGCTTTTAATGCTTTGCCTACAGAATCAATTTGAATTATAAACAATCCACTATTACTAAAGGTATAGTCTCCAAAGTGGTCACCTTGGTTAGCTTTTCCCGTAATCCAATAATTTCCATAATAATCTATGTGGATTTCGGAAAGCGATACCTGCTCATTTCCTTCCAGGTTCTGTTGCCACATTGAATTTCCGTCTTCTGAGAATCTTTCAAGTGTAAACCTTTTTTTATCCTGGCTTCCATAGGTAAGAAAAAAACCTCCCTGTTTCAATGTCTTCAAAGAAACTGTCCAATAATCATTTGAGATTTGCCTGGTCCAGAGCATTTCCCCTTCAGAAGAAAATTTTTCAAGGTTTATTTTTTCTTGTTCACTATCAAAATGAAATAAATAAATGTTTCCAAATGCATCCACATCGCAGGAAGAAGAGCGTATAAAATCGAGCTCTTTTACCCACTCCCATTCCTGGGCTTTAACCTGCACCTGAACAAAAAACATCAATATTAAAATAATCAGCCTCCTCATAATTTACACTTTTTAATTTAAAATCTTATGCATTTTACCATCACCAAATCACTTTCCCGATTCGTACCTCAAATGGATTTCGCTTCTCTCATAATCCGCTAATATCGCATCAGCAATTAGCTAATTGATAACCAGCTTCCTTCTTACCACATCCTCTCCAAGCATCACCTGCACAAAATAAATCCCTTTTGAAAAGCCGCTGGTGCTGATGTTTTCCTTGCTTTTTACCTGCCGTTGGAGCATAATTCTCCCTGAAAAATCGGTAATGGTAACATCTGCTTTTTCGGCTTCAAATGAAAGGGTGAAATGGGATGAGGTGGGGTTTGGGTGGAGGTTGAGGGAAGAGTGAAAATTCTTGTTTTCTGAATGTACTTTTGTAAATTTTTCGATTGTGTTTATTTTGATAAGAAAGTTTATTTTAAGATTATCCCGATTGACTTCCAAATTATTACCAAAACTAATTAATGAAGAAGATACTCCTGTTATATAAAGGTTTTTGTTGTTGTCATAACAAATTGAGTATCCTATTGATTCCCAGCTTTCAATTTCACTACTTTTCAATTTGAAAATTTTCGTACCTGTTGAATCTGTTAATTCTACACTTAATCCTGTTTTAGGATAATTTAAAAATGTACTCAATGTTGCAAAACCATAATTTATTAATTCCATCTTAATAGGATGTAGATTGTTTAAGCTAAAACCCCAACGATAATTAAGCAGACTATCGTAGCTTTCAATTCGATCAGTACAGGGTGAATGATTGCCACAGAATGATCTATAAAAATAAAAGTTGTTAATTGAATCAATTTTAAAATCGGAAATAAATTTGCGTGAGCTCGAAATATTCTTATGATTTAAAAAATAGCCTTCTTTGGAAAATTTGAGCATATACTGGCCACTTTCATAAGCCAGTAAATTATTTGAGAAATTAGTTTCTCCATTAATGCGGGCAATTAAATAAATATCATCCTGATTATTTATTTTAATTAAATCTGGCTTGGATCCAATAGGATTAATTAAAGAAGGTGAGTCTTTAAGAAATATTTCTTTTGCCCATAGAGATACACCGTAAGTATCATATTTGGCATAAAAGATATTATCTTCTTCAGCTTCTGAAAAAAACATTTGATTATTAATTGACCCGCCCTTACTAAAGCTTCCTGTAATCACAATTTCACTATTCTTTATATCCATGGTTTTGAAAACTTCCTTCTTAGTCCCTCCATCCCTTTTTACCATCTTCAAATCCCTCTCCATATCAAAAGAAGCCAGAAAAATATCCCAACCACCGACAGAAGTTTCATCTCCTAAACTTGATTTCAAAGTCCCTGTAAAATTCCCCCCAATATAAGCCACCCCTGCTTTGGCTTTAAGCTCAACCATTACAAGGGTATCAGTACTTCCAATGGTTTTCCACCAAAGGATATTCCCATCTTCATCATACCTTAAAACAAAACAAGCTGATTTTTCAGGTGAGGCAATTGTAACTTCTCCTAATTTGCAAGAGCCTTTGAAATTTCCTGAAGCAAAAAGATTTCCTTCTTCGTCCGCGGCTGTTTGGAGGTTTTCAATGCCTTCGCCTTCTATAACCCATTCCCAATCCTGGGCTTTAGACTGCACCTGAACAAAAAACATCAATATTAATATAATCAGCCTTTTCATAATTATAAATTTTTATTCTCAATTCACTCAACATCAGCTAATCCGATTCCCTATTCCTACCTCACCGGGATTTCGCTCTCTCATAATCCGCTAATCATCGCATCAGCTTCCCGATTCGAACCTCATCGGGATTTCGCTTCGCTCAAAATCCGCTAATTGATAACCAGCTTCCTCCTCACCACTTCCTCCCCAACCTTCACCTGCACAAAATAAATCCCTTTAGAAAACCCGCTGGTGCTGATGTTTTCGTTGCTTTTTACCTGCCGCTGGAGCATAATTCTTCCTGAAAAATCGGTGATGGTAACATCTGCTTTTTCGGCTTCGAAGGAAAGGGTGAAATGGGATGAGGTTGGGTTGGGGTTGAGAGTGAGGGGGATTATCTTTGTTTCAGATATTATTGGAGTTGTTTCACCTTTATATGGTGTTGTAAGTTTTGCGAAAAATAATCTCTGAAGGGTATCTGAGGTATTTAATTTAAAACTACCTAGGACTAAATTTCTATTCCCCTCGGTGCAATAGTAGTCAGTTCTGTTGTAATTTCCAATTACATAAGAATTTCCCTTTCTATCGCTGATAATATCAGTTATTTTATTGCATCCATCACCTTCAGAAGTAATTGCCCATTGAAATTTATTATCTTTAGATATGCCTGCCAATAACAATCTTTCCATTGTATCTGGAACAATGTAATGACTGTCAAAATAAACAGTATCAAAATTCATATAAACATTTTTTTTTATGGCTCCTGATATTATTATATCTTCTTCATTTTGTGCAGTGATAAAATTCGTGTAATAACCATTATAATATTTACCTACATCTTTTCTAAGGTTGCTTGTTCCGTTAGAAAGTTGGTCATAAATTGATCGGTCGCCATAATTATATCTGGTTTTCATATTAAGGGAAGTAATTTTAGAATTATATGATATAAAATCTACAGATGCCCATGTAAAGGAAAATTGTATTATTTGAATTTCTTCTCCGCTAGGTTTAATCTTAAAAATTATATTCTTACCACAATACGCATAACAACCAGGTTCAAGTGTGGAAAGTGTGGAATATGAAGAGAGGAAGATATAATTATCAGGGCCAACCTTAATTTTAGCTCCATTGTGATTATTAATACTATCGTTTAAATGCCAAATAAATTCTCCGTTTTTATCAAGTTTAATTAAATAAGCCCAACTTTTCTTATCGTTATTAATGGTATTATTTTCAATCAAATAATCGCCAAAAATCTGGCCTCCGAAATAAATGTTTCCTTTTATATCAACTCCGACAGAACTAGCTATTTCTTTATTTTCATCATTTCCTATAGGTTTTGCCCATATACAATCCCCTTCTGGATTAAATTTTGCTAAAAATGCATCAGAGCTCCCAAGGCTTAAAATTGATATTGAATTAAAGCTCAGTTGCACAGTGAATAGACCCACTAAATAAAAGTTGCTGTTATTATCTGTAGTAATGTCTTCAATTATTCCTGAATAATTCTTACCCCAAATGAAATTTCCATCTATGTCGTATTTTAAAATGAAATAGCCAGTGTCAAGAGTAGTATTAATTATTTTGCTTTTGCCATCCTGGTAAGCCAAGACGTAAATATGTTGTTGATTAAAGCAAATTTTCCTGGCATCCTGTCGGCCTTCTACAACATCGAATCCTTTCACCCACTCCCAGTCCTGGGCCTTTACCGCTCCCATAAGTAGGGTAATCATCAGAAATAACAAAAACTTTTTCATAACCAACTTTTAACTTTTAACTTTTAATTTAATTTACCACCAGTTTCCTCCTTACCAATTCCTCCCCAACCTTCACCTGAACAAAATAAATTCCCTTTGAAAATCCTTGGGTGCTGATGTTTTCGTTGCTTTTTACCTGCCGCTGGAGCATAATTCTTCCAGAGAAATCGGTAATGGTAACATCTGCTTTTTCGGCTTCAAAGGAAAGGGTGAAATGGGATGAGGTTGGGTTTGGGTGGAGGGATTCGGATAATTGACGACTTATTGCATCGAAGCCAGTCTGGGTTTCAAAAGAATGATTCTTAGCAATTTTAGCAATATATTGAACTTGTTTTCTATTTTCATTTATTATTTGGGCTCCAAAAGATATTTTATCAGCTAAGGCTCCTGAAATAATAACAAAATCTGATGAAACTGAAAATATATTGTGCGGGGATATAGAATAAAATGTCCCTGCTGATTCTACTTTTCCAAGATTGAAATTTATTAATTTTCCTTCTGTATTAAATTCTTGAATTAAAAGTCCATTCTTATTTTCATTGTTATAATTGTTAACCGAAGTAAAAATTAGAATTTTATCTTCCTTTACTTCTAATGATAAAGGATAAGCGGGCTCTGCGTTTATTGAATAGATCCAATTTGCATTCCCAGAACTATCAGAGTATTTCGAAAGCGAAGTTATGATATATCTGATACTGCTCCGAAAAAAACGATAAAAAAAACCATCTGAATCAATATGTATTGATTTAGTAGAATGGCCGGGATTGCTTATGCAATATAAATATTCAAGAAAATCACCTTGAGGAGAAAATTTTAATAATTTGTCACAAGAATTAAAGGTTGTATCAACTTCACCAATCCTAATATTTTGTATCCCACAACTAATATATATATTTCCCTTTGAGTCCGTTACTGCCATACGAGCAAAACTATACGAATCCTCTCCACCTAAAAATTCTTTTATCCACTCATAGTTACCTAGCGTGTCCATTTTTAAATAATATGAATTATTTCTTGTAGACTGTGATGTGAAGTTTATGTTCCCAATTTTTCCTCCAACTGAAAAGCTGCCAATAACAATTAAATCTTCTCCCGTAAAAGCCAAGGAAACCAGTTCCTCCCTCTCAGGCCCACCATCCCTCTTCACCATCTTCAAATCCCCCTCCTTATCAAAAGAAGCCAGAAAAATATCCATTCCACCTGCAGATGGGGAAATACCTAAACTAGATTTCAAAGTCCCTTTGAAATTTCCTCCAATATAAGCCACACCTGCTTTGGCTTTAAGCTCAACCATTGCAAGGGTATCAGTACTGCCAATGGTTTTCCACCAAAGGATATTCCCCGCTTCATCATACCTTAAAACAAAACAAGCTGATTTTTCAGGTGAGGTAATTGTAACTTCTCCAAGTTTGCAGGAGCTCTTAAAATTTCCGGAAGCAAAAAGGTTTCCCTCTTCATCAGCGGCTGTTTGGAGGTTTTCAATGCCTTCGCCTTCTATAACCCATTCCCAATCCTGGGCTTTAGACTGCACCTGGAACAGGATAATCATTAAAACTATAAATAACATTCTCATAAATACATACACTTTTTACTTGTGCATCTATTGGATAGTGTAATAAAACTTTGCCGTTATTTCAGGAAAAAGTAAATGCTTGTGTCTCTGTTTTTCAGAAAGTTGGGCAGATGTGCCTCTTGCACAGGATGGGGAATTTTTTTCCTTTGGATTAACTAGTGAGTAGGGGAATCAAAATTGCAAATACAAATCGCAAGTTCTTGACAATCAACTATTTTCCTATGCAGAAATTCCTGAAAATATTCTCCAATAAATCATCAGTGGTAATACTTCCCGTAATTTCTCCTAAATGAAACAATGATTTTCGGATATCAATAGCGAGGAAATCACTGCTAATTCCTGAAACAAGGCCCGTATTTACACTATCAATAGCTTCGGATGCTTTTTTTAATGCCTCATAATGGCGCACATTGCTTACTATTGTTTGTCCGCTTTGGAGTAGTCCTGTGTTGATAAAGGAAGATAGTTTTTGGGTAAGTTCTTCCAGGTTTTCTTTCTGTTTTGCGGAAATGAAAATAACATTTTCCAATTCACTGAACTTTAGTTTTAGTTCATCCAGGTTGATTTTGTCAGCTTTGTTGGCAAGCAAGATTAAATGTACCGGCAGTTTTTTTATTTTTTCCTGTAATAAGGCTGTATTTTTCTGAATTGTCTGAGGACTATCATTATAGGCATCAAACATATACAATAATACCCGTGCCTTTTCAATTGCATCATAAGTCCTGGAAATACCCAGAGCCTCTATTGTGTTTTGGGTTTCCCTGATTCCTGCCGTATCAATAAAACGAAATACAACCCCATCAATATTAATTTCATCTTCAATGGTATCTCTGGTTGTGCCAGCTATTTCCGAAACTATTGCCCGCTCTTCGTTGAGCAGTGCATTTAAAAGAGTGGATTTACCAACATTAGGTTCTCCTGCAATAGCAACTGGAATACCAGTTTTAATTACATTGCCAACAGAAAAAGAATTAATTAAACGTGAAAGTACTTTTTGAATATGCTTTAAGAGATCCTGTAAATCCTTGCGATTGGCAAACTCAACATCCTCTTCAGAAAAATCAAGTTCCAGTTCTATCAGGGAAGCAAAGTTTATGAGTTTCTCCCTCAAGTCATTAAGTTCTTTTGCAAAACCACCCCTCATTTGGTGCATAGCAATTTGATGTGAGGCTTCTGAATCAGAAGCAATCAGATCTGCAACAGCTTCAGCCTGTGAAAGATCTATCTTCTTATTTAAATAAGCCCTTAAAGTAAATTCGCCGGGTTTTGCAGCTCTTGCACCTGTCTTAATCAACAATTGTAGAATCTGTTGCTGAATATAAACAGAACCATGACAGGAGATTTCAATGGTATTTTCTCCTGTAAATGAATTTGGACCCTTAAAAACTGAAATTAAAACTTCATCAATTATTTTATTATCCTCCTTAATAAAACCAAAGTGCAGGGTATGGGATTTGACTTCTGAGAGTTTCTTTCGAGATTTAGAATCGAAAATTTTTTCGGTAATAAAAATAGCCTGAGGGCCAGAAATGCGAATAACAGCAATTGCACCCATTCCAGGCGAAGTTGCAATAGCACAAATAGAATCTATATTTATCAATGATTTGTTTTTTATAGTAATTACCGATATTTATTAACGTTAAAAAGTGCCAAAAATATAAGGTTTTGCAAAAATATCATTTTACTTTGTTCCTTTTTACGAGAATAAACTTTATTTTAGCGCTCTGAATAAGGGTATTTTCAATAAAACTAACCAAAAATAAACAATGAGTGTTTTAATAAACAAGAATTCCAAAGTAATTGTGCAAGGGTTTACAGGCAGCGAAGGAACCTTTCATGCCGGTCAAATGATTGAATACGGGACCAATGTTGTAGGAGGAGTAACTCCTGGTAAAGGGGGACAATCACATTTAGATCGTCCAGTATTTAACACAGTTGAAGAGGCTGTAAAAAAAACAGGAGCAGATGTTTCCATCATTTTTGTTCCACCTCCATTTGCAGCTGATGCTATAATGGAAGCTGCAGAGGCTGGTATTAAAGTTATAATATGTATTACTGAAGGAATTCCAACAAAAGACATGATTGATGTTAAAGAATATCTATCAGATAAGGATTGCAGGTTAATAGGACCAAATTGTCCTGGAGTGATTACAGCAGGGGAAGCTAAAGTTGGTATTATGCCTGGTTTTGTTTTTAAATCGGGTAGAATTGGGATTGTTTCCAAATCAGGGACTTTAACATATGAAGCAGCAGATCAGGTTGTGAAAGCAGGCTTGGGGATATCAACAGCAATTGGAATAGGAGGGGATCCAATAATTGGAACTCCAACAAAGGATGCAGTAAAACTTTTAATGGAAGATCCTGAAACAGATGGTATTGTAATGATAGGTGAGATAGGTGGAGGAATGGAAGCTGAGGCCGCTTATTGGATAAAGGAATTTGGAACTAAGCCAGTTGTGGGATTCATAGCCGGTCAAACCGCCCCTCCAGGAAGAAGAATGGGCCATGCTGGGGCAATTGTAGGTGGAGCGGATGATACTGCTGCTGCCAAAATGAAAATTATGAGTGAATGTGGGATTATAGTTGTAGATTCTCCTGCAATTATTGGAAAAGCAATAGCTGATGCAGTTGCCAAGGAATCCAGAACAGAAAATCCTCATCATTATGCAAACCGAGTAGATTAATTATTCCCGTTGATACCATTTAAAGTCTAATTTTTGTACTTATTGGACTAAAGTAAATACGATTAAACTGGCTGGAAGCCACTCCATTTATGGGGTGGCTTTTTTTATTGGCTTATATTAAACTATTTGGCAAGGTTTTGAATTGGTTTAAGCAAGAGAATGAATGATTTGGAGGATTAAAAGAGTAAAAACAACTTAAATATTAATAATTATGGAAACTAAAAAAATCAGCCGGAGAATATTTTCCTTTTTAGGGATTTTAGGAATCGCGGCAATGGTATATTCCTGTGAACCAAGTAAACGAGCAGCAGATACAACAGCTTCAGTGCCAATTACAGAATCGGTAACCCCTGGAAATGAAGGTGCAGCGGCATTGGATTCAAGGATTCAGAACCTTAACCAAAATTTTACAAATGTTGAAAAGGAAGTGATGTCATCCGACAAAGTATCTGAAGAAGGCTTTAGGGAGGAATGGAGAAAAGTTGAGGTTAAAAGACATGAACTAAACCGAAGTATTGAACTCTATAATCAGGCAATTGAAAAAGATGCTTCACTTGAAGCCGCTGAATTAAGGACTGATATAAACAGAATGATAACTGAACTGGAAAGGGATTTGATATCTGTAAGAGATGGTGATGGAATGCAGCAAGAACCAACGCAAGAGCCTCAATTTGAGCAAGAACAGGAAATTGAACAATATCCAGAATAGAATTATTTTGGCTTCAAAAACCTATTTATTCAATGGGCTGACTTTAATTAGTCAGTCCATTTTTTTATTAATATACCCATTAATTAATAATAAAGTTTCTCGAATTGTGGAAGATTCTCTTCAAATTTAATTTTTTACTCTTAACATTCCAAGAAATATTCAACTCATAAGTGGAGGAGCCAATGCGGCAAGATTTTTTAATTAAGTTAAAATGACTTGAAAAAAAATAGCAAAATGGACTCAAAATATACAATTTCCTGTTTCACGAACTTCAAAAACATTATGTTCTTTTTGGTAATGTTGTTAGTTCCATTAATTTCTTATGGCCAAATAACTTTTCAAAAAATATTTGGAGGAACTCGTTCTGAATCCTCTTATAAAGTGGAAATATGTTCAGATGGAGGCTATATAACTGCTGGATATACCGTATCCTCTGGACCAGGAGATGCGAGTATGCAATTAATTAAAACAGACTTGTATGGTAAACAAATTTGGGAGGCAGTAATTGGTGGAAAATATACAGATTATGCATTTGCAGTAACCACAACAACAGATGGAAATTATGTAGCTGTGGGCTCTACAACAAGCTTTGGTTCTGGTCAACAAGATATTTATGCAGTTAAAATTGATAATAATGGAAACAAATTGTGGGAAAAAACATATGGAGGATTACAAAAAGAAGAAGGTTGGGACATAAGACAGACCAACGATGGCGGATTCATTATTACGGGAATGACCAATAGTTTTGGGGCAACTTTCTTCGATGCTTTTCTTTTAAAAATAGATACTAATGGAAATGAAGAATGGAAAAAGCTATATGGAGGTCCTTCTTATGATTCAGGATTATGCGTAAGACAAACTCTGGATGGCGGTTATGCTTTCCTTGGCCAAACACATAGCTTTGGAGAAGGTTCAGGAGATTTTTATTTAGTGAAGACTGATTCAAATGGAAATAAAGAATGGTCAAAAACTTATGGAGGGACATTAACAGAAGAGGGTAGATATTTTTCACTTACTGATGATGGAGGATTCATTTTAATTGGAAAAACAGAAAGTTTTGGAGCAGGAGATGAGGATATTTATGTTGTAAAAACAGATGATAAAGGGATTCTTGAATGGTACAAAACATTTGGTGGTGATAAAAAAGATACTGGAAAATCCATTGAACCAACTAATGATGGGGGTTATATAATTGCTTCTTCCTCCCGTAGTTTTAATTGGGCAAACCCAAATGCTTGGTTTATTAAAATAGATAAACAAGGTGAACAGGTATGGGCTAAAGAATATGGAGGTTATGATCATGATCACGGACATCATATTCTTCCAACTTCCGATGGGGGTTACATTGCCACTGGACATGTTAATAAGAATATAGCACAAATGGAAGATTCCTATTTGCTTAAACTAGATTCACTGGGCGAATGGAGTGATAACACTGGAATCAGAGAAGAGTCATTAGCAAATACAATTCAAATATATCCTAACCCAAGTTCTGGAATTGTGGAACTTTCACTTAAGATGAACACGCATGGCTCTTTAGAAATCAATATTTTAAGTTACATGGGAAAGGTAATTTATAAAAATATTTATCATCCTGAAAACCTTTCATTTTCAATAAAGATAGATATGCAAAGTTTTCCAAAAGGTATTTATTTGCTCCGTGTTTCCGATGGCCTTGATCAAACTACCACAAAAGTAATATTGGATTAAAATATTAAAAAGAGAATTAAATATTCGATTTATGGCAACTAAGCTATTTAAGGAAACACGTACTGGGAAAATAGTAAATGAAATATTAATTATGAGTTTGTTATTAATTGTTTTTACAGGTTATTCCAACCCAATTCACTTGCCTTTAAAACTGAAAATTACACATGAAAACGAATGTGCTGATTATATAAGAAAAGGGAAACAAAAAATGGATAAACAGGATTATAAGGGTGCTATTTTTGATTTCACAAAAGCTGTTGAATTGGATCCAAATAATTCCGAAGCTTTTTATTTGCGAGCAAATTCATTAAATAGCCTCAAAGATTATGATGCTGCCATAGAAGATTACAACAAAGTTTTGCAGTTAAAACCAATGTTTGCTGATGCATATTTGAACAGGGCTATTGTGAAGGAAACCCAAAAAGAATTTAAAGATGCTGTTGCAGACCTTAACCAATTTCTAAAAATAAACCCCAATGACAATATGGTTCTTATTAAACGCGGAGAACTGAAAATGAAATTACAAGATTTAAATGGAGCTCTTGATGATTTTACTGCTGCAATAGAAATTCAACCAAGCTATACTCCTGCACTTGAACTTCGAGCAACAGTTTATGTGATAAACAAAAAATTTAAAGAAGCTTTGGATGATTACAATCAAATTATTAGTTTGAATCCTGATAATGCCTTAGTGTACTGCAACAGAGCAAATATATTATCTGAACTAAAGGATTTTGAAGGAGCAATGTTAGATTATGAAAAAGCACTAAGTATTGATCCAACTATTTCTGAGGCTGCACAAAAGAAAAACAGCATACAGAATAAACTATCTAACATAAAATCACTTCCAGAAGACAAGAATGAAATAACTGAAAAAAGCCCCAGCTATGCTGAGGACTTTGTGCGAAGGGGAACATTTAATTACGAGCAGGGAAAGTTTCAGGAAGCCCTTTATGATTTTGGCAAGGCGATAGAACTACAGCCTGATTATGAGGAAGTTTATCAAAAAAGAGCGAATACCTACCTAAAACTTGAAGATTATAATGCAGCTCTTAAAGACTATACAATTCAATTAAGGTTAAATCCAAACAATGAACTTGCCTACAACAACCGAGGCATGGTTAAAGCAAAACTTAAGGATCATGCAGGTGCCCTTGCAGATTACAATAAAGCAATTGAATTAAATCCTGATTTTGCCATAGCCTATAGTAACCGTGGTAGTACATACAGCGAATTGAATGATATACAATCTGCAATGAGAGATTTTGATAAGGCCCTGGCAATTGAGGGAAATTCTGCCGAAGCTTATTACAACAGGGCTTTGGCACGAAATCAACTAGGTGATACAAAAGGTGCAATAGAGGATTACAATATGTGCATAAAACTAAATCCAGGAAATGCAATGGCTTACAACAACAGGGCAAACGCATATTGTGACATTGATGATTATAAGAAAGCCTTAGAGGATTACAATAAAGCAATAATGATGAAAATTGATGGAGCAGATGTTTATTTTAACCGAGGTATGGTAAGACATATAATGGGAGATTACAAACTCGCAATAATGGATTACAACAATGCTATTGAATTAAAACCAGATGATTCTGAGGCATATTCACAAAGAGGAATGGCAAAAGCTGAACTGGGTGATTTCAGAGGTGCTCTTGCAGATTATGATAAGGCATTAACCTTAAAACCAAAGTCAATGGTTGGTTATTATAAAAGGGGTTTGCTAAGGCACATCAATAAAGATTACAAAGGAGCATTAAGTGATTTTAATAATGCAATAGAAATAAAATCGGATTATGCACTTGCCTATTATAACAGGGGATTAGTAAAAAAAGACCTTGGTGAATACGAAGAAGCAATTATGGACTTTACAATTGCCATCGAATTCAAACCTGGTTTTGAAAAGGCATACAATAGCAGAGGTATGGTAAAATTTGAAATGGGGGATAAGGATGGCGCTTGTTTTGATTTAAGTAAAGCTGTAAAACTTGGATATAGAGTTGCCTATGACAATATGCAATTGTATTGTAAATGATTTTTTCTTCACCTAAATTATCAAAAAAAGGGATTTTGAAGTTTAAAAATTCAATAGAAGTAAAAGTAATCATTTGTGTAGTTTGCGTTTTCGTTTGTGTAGTAATTTGTGAAGTCCCTACCACACAACCCTAAAACATACACAACCTAACACGCTGAAAAACACTCAGAAACAAAAAAAGGAGCGCATTTCTGCGACTCCTTTTGCGGTCCGGACGGGACTCGAACCCGCGACCTCCTGCGTGACAGGCAGGCATTCTAACCAGCTGAACTACCGGACCGTTTTTACTATTTTTAAGAGTTTAAAACTCATTATTTTTAAGAACAATTTTCCCTTAATTGGTTTTAGAGAGCGGCAAAAGTAGTTTATTTTTTTTAATACCACAAAGAAAAAGAAAAATAATTAAAAATATTTTTTTAAACTTTTTCTTTTGCCAAAATCCTTCTAAATTAAAGCATTTTAGATCGCTTTATAAGATAGGGGAGTAGCACTTGATTAAAACCCTCACCAATATCTGCCTCTACAAATTCTATTTTATATTGACCACACTTTAACATCAACTCTTTATTGTATTCTTTTATAGCTTTCAAATAGTTTGACTTTACTTCGTTTGCGTGGACTTTTACCTCCTCGCCAGTTTCAACATCAATAAATTGATAGGGTCGGTTTTCAAATTCAAAATCTAGTTCTTTCTTTTTATCTGTAACATGAAACAGTATTACCTCATGTTTATTATGCCTGAGATGTTGAAGGGAAGAAAATAAATCATCCTTGGAAGCTGAACTTTCCATCATGTCACTAAAAATTATCACCAATGAGCGGCGATGAATATTATCAGCAATTTTATGCAATGCCTGAACTGCAAATGTTTTCTTTTTATCCGGCTTATCTTCCAGCAATTGCTCCATTTGATCAAAAAGATATTTATGATGCATTGAAGTTGATTTGGACGGAGTATGCAATTCAACATCCTGGGAAAACACACTTAAGCCGGCTGCGTCTCTTTGTCTTCCAAGGAGTTCAATGAGTGCGGCTGCGCAATATATTGAAAAATGGATTTTACTAAACTGGTTATCCTTTAAAGATTCCTTCAAGGGATAATACATTGAAGAGGAATTGTCAATGATTAACTGACATCTTAAATTTGTTTCTTCTTCAAAGCGCTTTATAAATAATTTTTCTGTACGGGCATATAATTTCCAATCAATATGCCTTGTTGACTCACCGGTATTGTAAATGCGGTGCTCAGCAAATTCAACTGAAAAACCATGAAAAGGACTTTTATGCAAACCGGTAATAAAACCTTCTACAACTTGTTTGGAGAGTAGTTCAAGATGGGAATACTGCTGAAGTTGGTGTAGGTCTATGCTTGCCATTTTAAGTCAATCAATTTTGTTAATTCGCCAATTGTAATTTTCCTTTTAAAATCACAATTATTTTAAGTCTTAATAATAAACTTACAACAATTCAATTTAGTATTAATTATCGAATTGGCGAATTATCAAATTGATTTAAAGTCTAAAGGTGGGCGTCAATTTTTGCTGCAAGCACAGATTTTGGCACAGCTCCAACTTGCTTATCCACAATTTCTCCGTTTTTAAAAAACAAAATAGTTGGAATGTTTCTTATACCAAACTGTGCAGAAATACCAGGATTATTATCAACATCTAATTTTCCAATTACTGCTTTCCCTTCGTATTCCTTGGAAAGTTCCTCTACTATTGGCCCAACCATTCTGCATGGACCGCACCATTCTGCCCAAAAGTCAACTAAAACAGGCTGATTTGATTTCAATACTGTTTCTTCAAAATTAGCATCTGTGAATTCTAAAGCCATAATTTATGTTTTATTTTTATAATGAATGTTTATTTTACTAATAGTTGTAAAAGTATATAATTTACTGTCTTCTCCCAAAAAATAGTCTGATTTTAAATATAAAAACGCATTTAATATAAATTATTATTGCAAACTCAAATCAATAATTTTCCAGGATTTCATTTCATCTAGAAATTCTTTTTCCAGGTTTACTTTTAACTGTTTGGCAGGCATGTCAATTTTAATATTCTCAACAGGGTCATAAACAGTGATATTCAACCTGCATTTTCCGGAATTTTTTCGAATTAACTGATCAAGCTTTTCAATTAAATCTTCATTGATATTTGACAATGCAATTTTCAAATTAAGGTTTTTGACCAAATTATCTTTTACATCGGTTAACAGCTGAATAGTATGTATTTTAAATTCGAGCTGTTCTGGCGCTCCCCATTTCCTGTTTTGAGCTTTCCCTTTAACAAATAGGAAACAATCTTTTATCATATATTTCTGAAAGTTCAGATAATCCTCTGAAAACAATGCAAACTGAAAGGAACCAGTATAATCTTCTACCGTTAGAAGTCCGAATTGTTTGCCCATTTTAGTGGTGCGGTGAATAAAGTCAGTTACAATGCCTGCTATGGCCACATCCCTGCCTTTTACCTCCTCTAAATTTCCAAGTTGATTTAATTGAACATTACAAAAAGTATCAATTTCTAATTTAAAATCATCGAGTGGATGACCGGATATATAAATTCCAATGACTTCTCTTTCGCGGGAAAGCCTTCTTAATGTGGGCCATTCTTCAATAATTGGCACTTGTGGAAGGGCAATATCAACTGATGAGGCTTCTCCAAAAAGATTTGGGGCTGCACTATCGTTTTCTTGACAACTGTTCCCATAACGGATTATTTTCTCAAGAAATGTAGCAGCGTTGGCATTGTCCTGGTAAAAATATTGAGCACGGTTAAAAGTACCCAATGAATCCAGGGCGCCACCAAAAGTAAGACTTTCAAAACATTTTTTATTTGCAGATTTTAAATCAACCCTCCTTACAAGGTCAAATATATCGGCATAAAGCCCATTTTTTTTGCGCTCCTTAACAAGAGCTTCAACAGCCGCTTCTCCAATTCCTTTAATTGCACCTAATCCAAACCGGATCTGGTCATTTTTATTTACCGTAAACATATATTCACTCTCATTCACATCGGGACCAAGCACTGAAACCCCCATTCTTTTACACTCTTCCATAAAAAAACTTATCTTATCAATGTTGCTCAAGTTATGAGTAAGAACAGAGGCCATATATTCGGCCGGATAATTGGTTTTAAGGTAAGCAGTCTGATATGCAACAACTGAATATGCTGCCGAATGGGATCGGTTAAAACCATATTCAGCAAATTTGGCCATTATGGCAAAAATTTCTTTGGCTTGATCTTTTGGAACATTGTGTATTTTTTGTGCGCCTTCAATGAAAATAAGGCTTTGGCGCTCCATTTCTTTATGGTCTTTTTTACCCATTGCCCTTCGAAGCAAATCTGCCTGGCCAAGGGAATAGCCAGCCATTATTTGAGCTGTTTGCATGATTTGTTCCTGGTAAACCATTATTCCATAGGAATAGTTAAGTATTGGTTCCAGCAATTCATGTGGATAAGAAACTTCTTCTCTACCGTGTTTCCTGTTGATAAAATTAGGAATAAATTGCATTGGACCTGGCCTGTAAAGGGCATTCATGGCAATAAGGTCTTCAATGTTATTGGGTTTTAAATCAACAAGGTGTTTACTCATTCCATCGCTCTCAAACTGAAAAATACCAACAGTATCCCCTCTTTGAAACATCTGATAGGTTTTCTCATCATCCAAAGGAATATTATCAATATCTATTATTTGCCCTTTATTGCTCTTTATAAGCCTGATAGCATCACGGATAATTGTTAAATTTTTGAGACCTAAAAAGTCCATTTTAAGCATTCCAGCACTTTCAATGTATTTTCCATCAAACTGGGCAACCAATAAATCAGTTTCCTTAGAAGTTGAAACAGGAATGTAGTTTAACATATCATCGGGAGCAATAATGATTCCTGCGGCATGAATACCGGTATTGCGCACCGAACCTTCAAGTTTTACGGCAAGTCTTAGCGTTTCACCCCTTAAATCATTTCCCTTTCTGATGTCATCAAATTCTTTTGCCTCAAAAGCTTTCTTTAAAGTAACACCTGCACCATCCGGAACCATTTTTGCCAACAGGTTTGCTTCGGAAAGAGGCAAATCAAGAACTCTTGAAACATCTTTAATGGATGATTTTGCAGCCATTGTTCCAAAAGTAATAATCTGAGCAACCTGGTTTCTTCCGTATTTTTGAACCACGTAATCAATTACCTTTCCACGGCCTTCATCATCAAAATCGGTATCGATATCGGGCATGGAAACACGTTCGGGGTTTAAAAACCTTTCAAAAAGCAAATTGTATTTGATGGGATCAATATTTGTAATACCTACACAATAAGCAACTGCTGAACCAGCAGCAGATCCTCTTCCGGGCCCAACTGCAACATCCATTTTACGGGCTTCATTAATAAAATCTTGTGTAATAAGAAAGTAGCCTGCAAATCCCATGGTTTTAATTATGAATAGCTCATGGTTAATTCTTTCTTCTACTTCCTGTGTAATTTCTTTATACCTTTCCTTGGCGCCTTTAAAAGTCAAGTGTTTAAGAAATTCATCAGCTCCTGAAAATTCTTCAGGAATAGGATAATTAGGTAAAAGAATATCTCGCTTTAATTTTAGAACTTCAACCTTGTCAACAATTTCATTTGTATTGTCAATTGCTTCAGGTATATCGGCAAATAAGGTATTCATTTCTGCCTGGTTCTTAAAGAAAAATTCATTGTTAGGAAAACCAAACCGCCTATCCCTGCCATGACCAATCTCAGTTGATTTCTTTTCCCCGGTATTCACACATAATAATATATCATGAGCCTCTGAATCTTCTTGTTCAATATAATGGGAATCGTTGGAAGCAATAATTTTAACATTGTATTTTTTCGCAAATTTCAACAATACTGCATTTACCCTTTCCTGTTCCTCCATTCCGTGACGCTGCAATTCCACATAATAATCCTCACCAAAAATATCGAGCCACCATTTAAAAAGTTCTTCTGCCTCGGCTTCGTTTTTATTCATAATTGCCTGAGGCACTTCAGCTCCAAGGCAACAAGTTGTTGCAATAAGGTCCTGGTGGTATTGTAAAATAAGCTCTTTATCAATTCGGGGCCATTTGCTGTATAAGCCATCAATATAGCCCAAAGAACAAAGCCTGCTTAAATTTTTATATCCATTGGCATTCTTTGCAATTAACAACTGATGGTAACGCTGATCTTTTTGTTCTTTTGTGAAATTTTTTTTAAATCTGTCTTCAACAAGATAAAATTCGCATCCAACTATTGGTTTTACATTGTATTTACTTGCCTCTGCAACAAATTTAAACACCCCAAACATATTGCCATGATCTGTTATGGCAACTGCTTTCATGTTGTCTTCTTTGGCCTTTTTGAATAAACCGGAAATATCAGCAGCACCATCCAACAATGAATACTGAGTATGAACATGTAAATGAGAAAAATCAGGCATTTAAGGAAATATTTGTCGCTCCTGAAATTGGAACAAGGTTTAAAAATTGCAAATGTAAAATTAAGAAAAAAGCAGAGGCCTTAGCCTGTTGTTAAAAACTTTAAACGTAAAAAATTTAAACTTAATTTATATTTAAATAGCAGTATCATCAATCCAATAAACCAATATGCGACTTGTAAATTAAAGTTTAAAAAATGAAGATAATTGAATAAAAGTACTATGTTTGTGAAGCTTAAAAGTGCTTTTTAACAAAAATATCTTCTCCATTTTAAAATTTAATTTTGGAGCACAAAAGCTGTGAAATTATAGAAAAGTGAATTTAAAGAAAACAGTATTTGTTAATTTATCTAAAAAAGCGTTATACTTAAATTCTTTCTAATTGAAATGATTAAATTATTGATGTTCAAACTAAATTTGATTAACATTTTAAAATTTCAAAAATAATAATTGGAAAATTATGCAAAGAATTGTCTTTATAAGAAAAGCTTTAAATTATTTTAATCTTGAGACTGAACTTGATGACTTTGATATTATCCATGAAAATATTTCAAAAGATATAGTATTTAAGGGTACAAATCTCTGGATTTTAATATTTGCAATAATTATTGCATCCATTGGATTGAATATGAATTCCACGGCTGTGATTATTGGTGCAATGCTTATTTCCCCTTTAATGGGCCCAATCAATGGCATGGGATACAGTATTGCAACCTATAATTTTCCTTTATTCAGAAGATCACTTAAAAATTTCGCTTTTGCAGTTGTCGCAAGTCTCGTTGCATCAACAACTTACTTTGCTTTAAGTCCAATTTCTACGGCTCAATCAGAACTCTTGGCTCGTACAAGTCCAACTATTTATGATGTGTTAATAGCATTGTTTGGCGGCCTTGCTGGTATTGTTGCTATCAGTAGTAAACATAAAGGAAATGTAATTCCAGGAGTAGCAATTGCTACTGCTTTAATGCCTCCATTATGCACTGCGGGTTTTGGATTGGCAACAGGTAATTTTTATTATTTTATTGGGGCAATTTATTTATTCACAATAAATACAGTTTTTATCGCATTGTCCTCTGTTTTCATATCTCAAATATTAAAATTTCCTATCCGAACAATATCTTTAGATTCTCAAAGAACAAAAGTAAACAGATGGATTTCTTTAGTTACTATTTTAATCTTAATTCCAAGTATTTATTTTGGTTACGTTCTTGTTCAAAAAGAAAAATTCTTGGCTAATGCAACTAATTATGTAAGGAATATTAGCATTGTAGAGGGTAATTACCTGCTGAAAAATGAAATTGATCCTAAGAGCAAAAAGATTATATTAGTTTATGGAGGGGCAAACATGAATAACGATCAAAAGGAAAAAATTAAAGAAAAAGCCAAAGATTTCTCCATTGATAATGCAAAAATTATTTTTCAGCAAGGGTTATCTTTTGATTTAATTAACAACAAAAATAGTGAGGTAGAAACCCTTAAAGCTGAAATGAACAGATTAAATACTTTACTAAAGTTAAATGAAAACCGTGTTGACAGCATTTCCCAGAGCAAATTATTAGGAAAACAAATATACTATGAGATAAAGAACCTATATCCCCAAATAATAAGTTGTTCATATGCCAGCACCTTGTTGTTTAATGATACTTTGGTAAATTCAAACCAAATGGAAATAGTTGCATTTAATACAAAGGGAAATATAAATAGTATTGATAAAAAGAAAATTGGACAGTGGTTACAAGCCAGGCTTAAAACTGAAAAAATAAAAGTTTACTTTGAAAACCAATAATATTTACCATAAAACAACCAGTACAAAAATATATACTCCTATAGTATTGAAAACTTGTCCTTTTAGTTTTTTCGGTTTAAATTAATCTAGCAGTTGGTATGCCAATACAACACGTAATCAATTACCTTTCCACGGCCTTCATCATCACAATCGGTATCAATATCGGGCATGGAAACACGTTCGGGGTTTAAAAACCTTTCAACAAGTAAATTGTATTTTATGGGATCAATATTTGTAATACCTCCGCAATAAGCAACTGCTGAACCAGCAGCAGATCCCCTTCCGGGCCCAACCGTAACATCAATTTTACGCTGAAAAAACGACTCGGTTTTAGTGTAATATCCAAACTTAATATGTTTTTAATACCCTATTTCTACCTTAACTCCTGCGGAGGCCTTATAAGTTGCTTTATGGCCCTGAAAATGGTTTGAATTTCTTCTCCCTGTTTCCTTAGTCCTCCATCGTTTTTAATCATTTTCTTTTCCAGTTTTAACAGTACGTCCTTTTCATTTATGATCAATTCACGTATCCGGGTGAAAATCCTGATAATTTGTATGTTTGCTTCTATAGCTGCTTCACTTTTTTAATACACTGGATAGCATTGCTACACCTTGTTCTGTGAATACACAAGGGAATTTCAGGAGTCCCATTTTCTCTTTAATGGATATCACAAAATCCTTGGGAAAACGCGTTTCAATTTCTTTTTACTGGCAGGTTTAATACCCTTATTTCTACTCCATAAATATTGGGCAGCCTAAGTGATAAAAAAGCTGTTCTTCTTTGTACCTTTCTGTAATGAAATGTTTCAGCAAATTGCCCATTTCGGTAAATTGGGAGAAAATTAAAACGTTCTCAATTGCAATAGGTACTTAATAAAAAACAAGCGAAGTGAATAACAACAGGAGAAAAAATAAGGGGATAAACAATAACAGGTAACTCAATGAAAGCATTATGAAACTTGAAATTGTCTTTTTGTAACTTTCACCATATACCTTTTTCATTGCCATGAAAAGATAAACTAAAAGCAGCAGAATTGAAATAGAGAATGAAAAATCAAATACATAGTGCACAAAAAGCAGGTTTATAATTAAATAGCTGAAAATAAATGTGTGAAAATGAAGGGAAAATATAAAATGTTCGTAAAAGTATTTTCCTTTTCTTATATAAATAAACTTCAGTAACAATGCAAAAAAGGGTAGCATCAGGAAAATTAATTTTGAAGAGAAGTTAACTACAACTTCAGTAAATTTAGAATGATCATCAATAAATATTTTTATCAGTTGTTTAACTATAAACTTCTCATATTTACTATCATTCGGTCTAATTGAATCTATATAAGTATCAAAACCAACTTTGGAAATTAAGTTTCTTGTAGAATCAATATTGAAACCAATATTAAAATCATTTCCAAAATCTAATTTTACCACAGCTTTATTTCCTGGTTCATTTGAATGAACAACTTTTTTGTTTTCAGTATGAGCATAATTTTCATTCTTATTTGGCAAACTGTCGTTTAAACCGCTATTAGTAGTAGTTTCAAACTCAATAAAACTGCTTTTCTGATTGTTAAGAGAAGAAAACAATAGAAAAAAAGCAACAGAAATAATAATGAAAACTCTGAAAGGAGGAATAAATTTAACTCTTTTTCCTTTTATATATTCAAGTGTTAAATGCCCGGGGTTAACAAAAAGGGGAATAATGCTTTTAAAAATTTTTGAATCATAGGAAAAGTAATCTCCTAAAAAATCCTGGATAAAATGAATTATGGGAACTTTGGCAGGAGTTGTTTTTTGCCCGCATTGCCCACAGTAAGAATCTTTATCATCTATTGGCTTTTCACAATTCAAACAAATTTTCTTCTCTGATATAGATTGATCCATATACTATTTTTGTGGAAATATAGCTAAATTTAAAATAATTAGCGGAACATGCGTTAATATTATATAAATTTTTACGATATTCGCACACCCAAAAAAAGGGAGTAAACTATTATTTAACTTAAAAACTTAATTAACAATGCCTACAAGAATCAGATTACAAAGACATGGTAAAAAAGGGCAAGCCTTTTTCCATATTGTAATTGCCGATGGTCGTGCACCTCGTGATGGAAAATATATCGAGAAAATAGGCACGTACAACCCGAATACCAATCCGGCAACAATCGACATTAATTTTGACAAAGCTTTAACCTGGCTTAAAAACGGAGCACAACCTTCAGATACCTGTAGGGCAATGTTATCTTACAGAGGTGTTCTTTACAGATATCACCTTGCAAAGGGTGTTGCAAAAGGCGCTTTAACTGAAGAGCAGGCTGATGCTAAGTTTGAGAAGTGGTTAGAGGAGAAAGAAGGTAGAATTACTGGTAAAAAAGACAAATTGTCTTCTGGAAAACAAGAAGCTACTAAAAAACGTTTGGCTGAAGAATCAGTTTCAAGGGAGGCAAAAGCTGCCAAAATAGCTGCGAAAAACACGCCCCCTGCTGAGGAAGTAGCCGTTGAAGAGGCTCCAGCTGAAGAAACAACTTCAGAGCCTAAAGCAGAATCTGCAGAAGAAAACAGTCCAGAAGCTTAATTTAAAGGTATGCACAAGAAAGATTGCTTCTATCTTGGACATACGGTAAAATTACATGGATATAAAGGTGAACTCAGCATTAAATTAGATGTTGATAATCCTTGGGAATACAAAGAATTGGAATCAGTTTTCATTGAAATAGATGAACAACTGATTCCTTTTTTTATTAAACAAATTGATGTTAAAGACAAGGGCTTTGCTGTTGTAAGATTTGACGGAGTTGATAACCTTGAACAAGCACAAAGACTTTTAAGTAAAGAACTTTATCTGCCTTTAAGTGTTCTTCCTGCTTTAAATGGCAATAAATTTTATTACCATGAAGTAGTTGATTTCACTGTAGTTGATAAAAATTTTGGTGTTGTTGGTATTGTAAAACAAGTTCTTGATTTCCCTAATCAGGCTGTTTTGCAGGTTTTTAAGGATAACAAGGAAATTCTTATTCCGGTTAATGATGAAATCATCAAATCAGTTGACAGAATTCAAAAAGAGGTGATAACAGAGACTCCCGAAGGCCTTATTGCCCTTTATTTAAAATAAACTTTTCCTTCATTTTTTCTTTATTGCCTTTCTTTTTGTAAATTGCTTTTCTAAATATATCAGTTATGGAAACCAATGAAATCACAATTAAGGTAGTTGTAGACGAGTGTAATGTAAAACATCAGATTGATATTGCTATGGAAACCATTATTTATTCAGAAGATGGGGATAACAAAATAGTATGGCGATCAAAAGATGGAAAATACAAACTACAGGTGTGGAGAAATGGCAATGAAATCGTAATAAATCCGGCAAATGTTGATAAGGATGAAAAAATTGTTTCTACTGCTGTGGAAATAGCAGATCAGGTAGACAGAATTAAGCCCGATCAATATTAATTGGATTTTTAATTGATCCAACTTATTTTTTTTCTTTCATGTCCAATTCATTTTGATGAGCTTGTTCGTCTGAGCTTGCCAAGTTCTCTGATTGCTTATTGTATCTGTTTTTTAATTCATCTCCAACCGTTTTTTTCCAAAGTGGGTCCCCAATAAAATAGGCTGCCCTGCCAATCATATGAGCTGCAGCAGGACCTGTTAGGAATACAAAGAGTAAAATTGCCAAGGCCCTGGTTGTAATAGCGAAATTTTCATAATGAACGGCAAGGCCAATAAGCATAAATCCTACGCCAAGGGTAGCGGCTTTGGTAACAACAGAAATTCTTAAATACACATCAGGCATGCGTAATATTCCAATAGATGCAGTAAGGATAAAAAATGTTCCCAGAATTAAGAAAACAAGGGTTGTAATTGTAGAAATCATTCAGTCCCCCTTCTTTTAAGATAATAGGCAAATGCAATTGTGCTCAAAAATGCTATTAAAGCAAGTATCATTGCAATATCCAGATAGGCAGATTGGCCAGTGGCAATGCTGTAAACAGAAATAATGGCTATTCCAATTGTTACCAGTAAATCCAAAGCAACAACCCTATCAGTTAAACTAGGTCCTTTTATAAACCGTATAACAACTAGCATGATGGCAATTCCCATAATTGGTAAAAAAACGATAACAGATAAATTCTCAATTAATAGTAGATTCATCTTAAAACCTCCAATAGCCTTCTTTCCAGGCCTGATTTGATTTGCTCAATAAATTTTTCAGGGGTAACCAAATACATAGTATGAACATATATTATTTTTTTGTCATCAGAAACATCAATGCTTAAGGTGCCAGGGGTAAGGGTTATAAGATTTGCAAGCAAGGTTATTTCTAAATCCGATTCAACTGACAAGGGGACTGCAATGATTGCAGGTTGCATTTTAAATTTTGGAGTTATAATATCATAAGTAACTAATACATTAGCTTTTAACAATTCCCGTATAAAGTAAAAAATCAATCCGAAAGCACTGATTAACCTGGGGAAATAACGGGATGACTTTCCGTAACCTGTAGATATCCACAGCACAAAGAAACTCATTGCAAAACCCAAAATAAAGTTTTGATAAATAAACTCCCCTGTTAAAACAACCCAAACAAAAGTCAGTAATATGTTAGTTAAAAAGGATCTCATAATAATTCTGGTAAATTCTTGAAACCAACTATTTTGTTCTTAAATTAAATCTCTTTTTATTCTCAAATTAAAAATTCAGTCTACACTTAGTTCTAAAAAATACAATTTATAATTATTTAACTTACTTTCCTAAAACCTCATTTATATAAATCTGAGGATCCATTAATTGTTCTGCTGCTCTTTGTGCAATTGAAATGGCAGTTTCAGCACCAAAGCTAATCAAACCTATTAAGATGCATAACCAGATTATTGGTCCAAATATCATTGCTTTTTTCATAAAATTAAATTGTTGATAATTTCCAATAGTATTGAGGCTTTCTTTAGGAGTAGTTTTCCAAAAAGCCTGAGTCCATATCTTAATCATAGAAAATAATGTTAGAACACTTACAATTAAGGAAATGGCAAGAATTGCATATTGTTCCGTTTCAATGGCCGCTTTCATAAGTATAAATTTTCCCCAAAATCCTGAAAGTGGAGGTACACCAGCAAGTGAAAGTGCCGGAATCAGAAACAAAATGGAAAGAAAGGGGAAAGCCTGGTACAATCCGCCAAGATAATACAATTGATAATGCCCTTTTATTTTATAAATAATTCCACTAACCAGGAATAAAGCATTTTTAACAATAATATTATGAAACATAAAATAAATAGCCCCAGCTAGTGCAAGGGGGGTGAAAATGGCTAGTCCCATAATCATATATCCTATTTGGGATATAATATGGAAAGATAGCAACCTCCTTATTTCTGATTGTGCCACTGCACCCAAGACACCTGTTACCATGGTAAAACCAGCAATTACCAGGAGTATGAAATGTGTAAAATCAATGTCGTGGATAAAAATAAGGGTAAAAATGCGAATTAAAGCATATGTACCAACCTTGGTAAGCAAACCCGCAAATATGGCAGAAACTGCTATGGGAGGGGTATGGTAAGATGCAGGAAGCCAATAAAACAATGGAAAAACAGCGGCCTTTATTCCAAATGCAATAATAAATAATACAGCCGCAATGTTTATTATTCCTTTATCTTCAAAGGCGGCCACTTTTACAGCAATATCAGCCATATTTAATGCACCGGTAATTCCATAAATCATCCCAACAGCAGTTAACAGCATTATGGATGCAAATAAATTCAGAGTAACGTATTTAATTGCTCCCTCAAGCTGCGCCTTTTCACTTCCTAAAGCTATTAAAACAAACGAAGTGATGAGTATTAATTCAAACCAGACATATAAATTAAACAAATCACCAGCTAAAAAGGCGCCTGAAATACCCATCATTAAAAAATAAAATAATGGAAAAAAACCATATTTTATCCTTTGCTTATCCATACTAACCATTGAGTATATTGCACCCCCTGACCCAAGAATTCCTGTAACAAGAATCATAATTGCACTATATAAATCTGCTACGAGTGTTATTCCAAAAGGGGCAGGCCAATTGCCTGACTGAAAAGTGATAATATCAAAATGATTTACCTGAAGAAAAAGATTAACAGTTGTTCCAAGAAAAATCAATGCGCCAAAAATGTTTAACCATAGCTGTATTTTTTGTTTCCACCAGAAAAAAATGGATAAAATAGCCACAATACAAGGTACAACTATAGGAAGAATAATACTTATATAACTATTCATTCTCCGAATTCGATTAATTCCTGATCCGTTGTAATTAATTCATCCAAATCATCTGTTTGAGATCCCTGATAAACTTTTTTAATTAATACAATTGCAAAAGCTTGTACACCAAAACTAATAACTATAGCTGTTAAAATAAGTGCATGCGGAACAGGATCTGCGTAAAGTTCTTTAAGAACTTCAGAAGATTCTTCAATAAGCGGTGGCGTTCCTCTGGTAATACGACTGATAACAAAAATAAATAAATTTGCGCCATGTGAAAGCAAAATTAAACCAATAATAAGTTTAACTATACTCCTTCTAAGCATCATATACATTCCTCCGGCATAGAGTATTCCAACGATAACGGCTAAAAATAAATTCATACTTTTTAATCTTCTGCAAGTGAAAAAACAATAGTATTGGTAACTCCAAATACAACAAGGAAAACACCAACATCAAACAACAATGGGGTACTAAGTTTTCCGAAGGCTGGAATATGAAAATCTGACCATAATCCAGTTAAAAACGGCAATTGAAAAAACAAGGGCAGAATACCTGAGCCTACTGCGAAACTTAATCCTGTTGCAATGAATATTCCCGGTTTAACTTGTAATGTAGCAGTTGCATATTTTACTCCATTTGCAATTGTATATAAAGCAAATGCAGTTGAAGCTACCAATCCCCCTACAAATCCACCACCGGGCTCATTGTGCCCTCTTATCAATAAAAAAATTGAAAACAATAGCAGCAATGGTAACAAAAACCTAGAAGCTGTTGTAAATAATTTTGATTTCATTATTAAAAGTTAAGTTTATCCTTGTTAAAAAATGGCGAACTGTTTAAAATTTTGTCTTAAAGTTAAATATTTGCGGTTATAAAATAGAATTGGTTAAAAACGGATTTATCATTGTTTTTCATCAAGCTTAAGTTTTAAAAGGGCATAAACACCTATTGCGGCAACCGCTAATACAGTAATTTCAACTAGTGTATCAAGACTTCTGAAATCAACCAGAATTACATTTACTACATTTCTTCCTTTTGCAAGCAAGTAACTATTTTGTGCAAAAAAAGTTCTTAATCCCGCATCTGAGGGCTTTGCTGAAACATAGAAAATTATAAATGTGAGTAAAGCTCCGGTTGTGAGTGCAATGAGCATATCCCTAATGCGCACATAAATAGTTGACATTGTTGAGAATGTTGGGAGTTTATAAAGTATCAAAACAAAAAGAATAACTGTAAGCGTATCAATTGTGAACTGAGTCATTGCAATATCAGGAGCGCCAAAAAGTACAAATATCAGCGCAAGCCCATAACCAGCAAGACCAAGGGAGGCTACGGCCATTAATCTTGATTTTGTAATAACAATTGAAATTGATGCTATAACAATGGTAATTCCAAGAAAAAACTCGTAGATCATTAGATCTTTAAGATAAAATTCAATTGGAGGGGAAATATACATGAATAGGGTAATTACTAATAAAAGCAGCAAGAACAATATTATAGCCAAAAGGTAATGCCTTAAATATCCATTTTGAATTGCCTTTGTTTGAAGCCAGGAAAATTTAAGCAAAGCATTTATTAATTGTTCATACCATTTTTCAGGCCCTATATTAAAAAGAATGTTTAAATATGGATTTTTTTTAAGTCTGTAAAGCCTAAGAAAATACAAACCAACCCCTAAGGTTACTGTCAACACACTTAAAAACAACATTACATTTAATCCATGCCAGAGCTCTAATTGCACTTGTGTTTTAACATTCAAAATAGCACTAACTGATTGAGTAATGAAAACATTAGCCACTACTTGAGGAAAAACACCTGCAAAAAGGCCTGCCAGGGCTAGAACAGCGGGTCCAAACCAAAGTAAAAAAGGAACATTTAAAGGAAGCTTAGGGGCAGAAGTTTTACCCATAAAAGGTTTGATGCCAACTTGAATTGCAGTTACAACAAGTAGTATATTTGATAAAACAGCAAGTCCAATGAAAAAATAAGAGCTTTGTTCGCCAACTGCAATAGCAGCTTCGTAAATTAATTCCTTTCCAATAAACCCTATTAAAGGCGGTACACCTGAATAAGATAAGGCAGCAAAAATTCCTGCCAGGCCTACTAACGGCATATATTTAAACAGTCCTCCAAGCTTTGAAATATCCCTACTAGTAGTTAAATAATCTACATTTCCTACTACCAAAAACAAAGCGCCTTTATAAAGGGAATGAATAATTAAAAAGGACATTGCAGCTTTAATAGCAACTTCCCCTCCGATACCTATAAGCAGTACAAGCATTCCCAATGAGCTAACAGTTGAGTAGGCCAGAATTTTTTTCATATCAGTTTGAAGTACTGCCATTATTGCCCCTGTAAGCATTGTTATAGCACCAATATTCATCAATAGATTACTCCATAACACAGTTTCCCCTAAAACAGGGCTCAATCTTGCAAGTAAATAAATACCCACCTTAACCATTGTTGCTGAATGAAGGTATGCGCTAACAGGAGTTGGTGCAGCCATTGCATTTGGCAGCCAAAAATGAAAAGGAAACTGAGCTGATTTAGTAAATGCTCCAATAGAAACCAAAAGTAAAATTGGAACGTAAGCCCCATCAGTGCGAATAAACTGAGAATTATTCAACATTTCTGAAAGTTCATAAGTTCCTATCCTCTCACCCAGAATTATCATTCCTGCAAGCAACAATAAGCCTCCACCAGCTGTTACCAGCAAAGCTTGAAGGGCCGATTTTCTGGAATCTTCATCCTGATGTTTATGTCCGATAAGAAAAAAGGAACTAATGCTTGTAATTTCCCAAAAAATAAATAAACAAATAATATTCCCTGCCAAAACAAGTCCAAGCATGGATGCCATGAAAAGCAGAATAAATAAATAAAATCTTCCAGCATGCTTGTCATTTTTCATGTATTCACTGGAAAAAAGCATAACCAGGAAACCGATGAAAGTAATCATAATAGCAAACAGTATACTTAGGCCATCTGCATAAAAAGAAATATTAATTTGCAAAACAGGTACCCAATTATAAAACTCAACTTCAGGATCGCCTTTAATAATTTGGGGTAAAAGAATAAGCAGGTAAATTAAAAAAAGCAATGGATAAAAGGAAAACATTACCAATGCTAGCCTTTTGGAAAATTTATATAAAGCAGGAGCAAGCAATGCAAGGGTTATTCCTAATATAATAAGAAAAAACATATTCTTGTATTTAAGTATTTAATCTATTTTCTGATGAGCTTATGCCTCTAATATACTGAAATTGCATATAAAAATGTAATCTTTTTAATTTTTAATCTATATTTGAAAATCCATTTTTTATACAAAAAATCATAAAACTATGTCTAACAATTTATTAAAAGGAAAAAGAGGAATAATATTCGGAGCGCTTGATGAAAAATCCATTGCCTGGAAGGTTGCAGAAAGGGCTTATGAGGAAGGCGCAATATTTACATTAACAAATGCCCCAATAGCGTTAAGAATGGGAGCTATAAATCAACTGGCTGAAAAATGTAAAACAACAGTTATTCCAGCTGATGCCACCTCGGTTGAAGATTTGGAAAACCTTTTTAAAGTATCCATGGAACAAATGGGGGGGAAGGTAGATTTCGTGTTGCATTCAATAGGAATGTCACCAAATGTTAGAAAAGGAAGACATTATACAGATAGTAATTATGAGTTTTTTCTTAAAACCCTTGACATTTCGGCATTGTCCTTTCATAAGGTATTACAAACTGCTATGAAACTTGATGCTATTAATGATTGGGGATCTGTTTTAGGTTTAAGTTATATTGCAGCGCAAAGAGTTTTTCCGGATTATAATGATATGGCAGATGCAAAATCCCTACTTGAATCTATTGCAAGAAGCTTTGGGTATCATTATGGCATAAAAAGGAAAATAAGGGTTAATACCATTTCACAATCTCCAACAGTTACAACAGCTGGAAGCGGGGTGAAGGGTTTTGAAAAGTTTTTTGATTATGCTAATAAAATGTCTCCTCTAGGAAATGCTCCGGCAGTAGATTGTGCTAATTTCTGTGTTTCTATGTTCTCAGACTTCACACGTTATGTAACTATGCAAAATTTGATGCATGATGGTGGTTTTTCCAATACAGGGATAAGTGAGGAAGTAATGAACCATTTTGGTACAAATAAATAGGGGAGAAGCAGATAAAATACGATAATCAAAATAGGTATAAAAAAGAAACCCGGTCCAAATGGCCGGGTTTCTTTTTTATACCTATTTGAATTAAATCTTAAAACTAATCTTTTTCTTTCTCATCATCCGCCTTAGTTTTTCTTTTTTTAGGTTTAGTTATTTTAATTGAAATTTCAGTTTTTTCCTTGTCAAAATCAACAAGAATAGAATCACCTTCAGCAAGATTTGATTTTATTATTTCCTCTGCAAGTGGATCTTCAATGTATTTTTGAACGGCCCTTTTTAAGTGACGAGCACCAAATGCTTCATCAAAACCTTTATCAGCAATGAAATCTTTAGCTTCTTCTGAAATTTTAATTTCATAACCTAGTTGAAGGATTCTTTTGAATAAGCTATTTAATTCAATATCAATAATTTTATGAATATCCTCTCTGGACAAATGGTTAAACATCACAATATCATCAATCCTGTTAAGGAATTCAGGTGAAAATGCTTTTTTCAATGCACCTTCTACAACATTTTTAGCATAAACTTCAGATCCCCCTTGTTTAGCCGAAGTAGAAAATCCTACTCCTTGTCCAAAATCCTTTAATTGACGAGAGCCAATGTTGGAGGTCATGATGATAATAGTGTTTTTAAAATCAATTTTTCTACCTAAACTATCTGTTAACTGTCCGTCATCTAGAGCTTGCAGTAAAAGGTTGAAAACATCAGGATGTGCTTTTTCAATTTCATCCAGCAATACAACTGCATAAGGTCTTCTTCTTACTTTTTCAGTAAGTTGTCCGCCTTCTTCGTAACCTACATATCCCGGAGGTGCTCCAACAAGCCTTGATAAGGCAAATTTTTCCATGTACTCACTCATGTCAATTCTAATGAGTGCATCTTCATTATCAAACAAATACCTTGAAAGCACTTTAGCAAGTTGTGTTTTTCCAACCCCGGTAGGGCCAAGGAAAATAAAAGAACCAATAGGTTTATTAGGATCCTTAAGTCCGGCACGATTTCGTTGAATAGCCTTTACAACTTTTTTCAAAGCCTCATCCTGTCCAATAACTGCCTCCCTCATCTCATCCATCATTTTTGAAAGCTTATTGCTTTCATTCTGTGCCACACGTTGCACAGGAATTCCACTCATCATAGAAACAACTTCTGCAACATTGTCCTCACTTACAACTTCTCTATGTGTACGTGTTTCTTCTTCCCATGCTTTTTTTGCTGCTTCCAATTGTTCTTGCAACTGTCTTTCAGTATCCCTTAAACGAGCTGCTTCTTCATACTTTTGGCTTCTAACAACTTTGTTTTTTTGTTCTTTTATATCTTCAATTTTCTTTTCAATCTCAATAACATTCTTTGGAACATTAATATTCTTAATATGAACCCGTGAGCCTGATTCATCCAGGGCATCAATGGCTTTATCTGGCAGATGCCTGTCGGTAATGTATCTTTGTGTTAAAGTAACACAAGCTGAAATGGCCTCATCAGTATAAACAACGTTGTGGTGATCCTCGTACTTGCTTTTAATGTTGTGAAGAATTTGTATGGTTTCTTCAACAGAGGTTGGTTCAATCAATACTTTTTGAAACCTTCTTTCCAGCGCCCCGTCCTTTTCAATATACTGTCTGTATTCGTCAAGAGTGGTAGCTCCTATACATTGAATTTCGCCTCTTGCAAGGGCTGGTTTAAACATGTTGGAAGCATCAAGTGATCCAGAAGCACCACCCGCACCAATTATGGTATGAATTTCATCAATAAATAAAATAACATCAGGATTTTTCTCCAGTTCATTCATTACTGCTTTCATTCTTTCTTCAAACTGTCCACGGTATTTAGTACCGGCAACAAGAGAAGCCAAATCAAGAGAAACAATGCGCTTATCAAAAAGCACTCTGGATACTTTTCTTTGAACAATTCTTAAAGCAAGACCTTCTGCAATAGCGGATTTACCAACACCTGGCTCTCCAATTAAAATAGGATTGTTTTTCTTTCTGCGACTCAAAATTTGAGAAACCCTTTCAATTTCTTTTTCACGACCTACAATAGGATCAAGTCTTCCCTCATCTGCTGCTTTAGTCAAATCTCTTCCAAAATTATCCAAAACGGGAGTCTTGGATTTGGAATCAGCCACTTTTTTTGCACCACCTGAAAAACCGGAAGACTCTTCTGGATCATCATCATCAGCTTGATTTCCGGGCATTTCTGATTTCGGATTAAAATTATTCATAATATCTAATTCCTCCTTTACAAGTTCGTAAGTAATATTCATTTGATTAAGTGACCTGGTAGCAACGCTGTCTTCATCTTTTAAAATAGAAAGCAATAAGTGTTCTGTTCCAATCACAGAACTTTTCATCAATTTGGCTTCAAGGTAGGTGATTTTCAATACTTTTTCTGCCTGCTTTACCAATGGAATATTGCCTGCAGCAGGACTTTTACCTGTGTTTACTTTTGTTGAATGTTCCACAGTTTTTCTTAAATCTGATAAATCAACATTAAGACTTTTCAATACTTTTATAGCCATTCCATCACCCTCTCTAATAATTCCTAGCAAGAGATGTTCCGTACCTATATAATCATGTCCTAATCTTAAAGCTTCTTCTCTGCTAAAGTTAATTACCTCTTTAACACGTGGGGAAAATTTCTGATCCATAATTTTTTATTCTATTGTTTATTATACTATTTTTTTAATTAATGTGTTTGATTAATTATAAATTAAAACGTTCTTTTTACGATTGAGGTATGTTAAATATAGTTAAAAATAAAACAACTCAAATTTAAAGAACAATTATTCTTGAAATAGTTTATTAATGGCTTTTTATCAACAGAATTTTGTTAGTAATTAAGTGCATTTTCACAATTGCCTGCATTAATTTTAACTATTTTCGGAACTTCAAAAAGCTTATAAATTTTATACAAATATAAGGATTTCTGAACATTTGCATTATGCTAATAAAAAACAATAAAATAATATAAAAACATGGCAGAAGAAGAAGGAAAAATTATCAATATAAATATTGAGGATGAAATGAAAACCGCTTACATTGATTATTCAATGTCGGTAATTGTTTCCAGGGCTCTTCCTGATGTAAGAGACGGATTAAAGCCTGTTCATCGCAGAGTCCTTTACGGAATGCTGGATCTTGGTGTTTTATCAAACCGTGCACATAAAAAATCTGCAAGGATAGTAGGTGAGGTTTTAGGTAAATATCATCCCCATGGTGATACATCGGTATATGATGCTATGGTGCGTATGGCCCAGGAATGGTCACTTCGCTACCCTTTGGTAGACGGACAAGGAAACTTCGGTTCAATTGATGGTGATAGCCCTGCTGCAATGCGTTATACCGAAGCAAGATTGAAAAAAATTGCTGAGGAAATGGTTGCAGATATTGACAAGGAAACCGTTGATTTCAGGCTGAATTTTGATGATTCACTCGAGGAACCAACAGTTCTTCCTGCACGAATTCCTAATTTGTTAATTAATGGAGCTTCTGGTATTGCCGTTGGTATGGCAACTAACATGCCTCCGCATAATCTTACAGAGGTAATAAATGCAACAGTTGCATACATCGACAACAGGGAAATAGACATAGCTGGATTGATGCAATATGTTAAAGCTCCTGATTTTCCAACCGGAGGTACCATTTATGGTTATGAAGGGGTAAAAGATGCTTTTGAAACAGGGAGAGGGCGTGTTGTAATGCGTGCTAAATCTCATATTGAAAATGAAAATGGCAGAGATCAAATTGTTGTAACCGAAATACCTTATATGGTAAATAAGGCTGAAATGATTAAAAAAACAGCCGAGCTAGTAGAAGATAAGAAAATTGAAGGTATATCGGATATGCGCGATGAGTCGGACAGGGACGGTATGCGAATTGTATATGAGCTTAAGCGTGATGCAATTACCAATGTTGTATTAAACAAGTTGTTTAAATACACCCAACTCCAAACTTCATTTAGTGTTAACAACATTGCCCTTGTAAAAGGAAGGCCAATGATGCTTAATTTAAAAGATATGCTTGTTCATTTTGTTGATCACAGGCATGAAGTTGTTGTAAGAAGAACTCAATACGAACTAAAGGAAGCTCAAAAAAGGGCGCATATTCTTGAAGGATTATTAATTGCGCTTGACCATTTAGATGAAGTAATTAAGCTAATTCGCGCTTCAAGAACCCCAGAAGATGCAAGAAACGGGCTAATGGGCCAGTTCGGGCTAAGTGAAATCCAAGCCAGGGCTATTCTTGATTTGAGATTACAAAAGTTAACCGGACTTGAACGCGATAATATTAAAGCAGAACATGCTGAGTTAATGAAGCAAATCAATTATTACCAGGAAATTTTAGGTAATGAAGGCCTAAGAATGGAAATTATAAAAACAGAATTAATCGAAATACGTGATAAATATGGTGATGAAAGAAGGACTGACATTGTATATGCAGCTGATGATTTCCGTATTGAAGACATGATTGCTGATGAGGCTGTTGTTATTACTATTTCTCATCTTGGTTATATTAAAAGGACTGCTCTTTCAGAATACCGTGTACAAAGCAGGGGAGGAAGAGGTTCTAAAGGCAGTGCCACGCGTGATGAGGATTTCCTTGAACATATATTCATTGCAACTGCCCATAACTATATGCTTTTCTTTACTGAACAAGGCAAATGTTTTTGGTTAAGGGTATTTGAAATTCCTGAAGGAACTAAGACTTCAAAAGGAAGAGCCATTCAAAATTTAGTTAATATCGGGCCAGATGATAAGGTAAAGGCTTTTATTAATGTGAAGGATCTTACTGATCAGGAATATATCAAAAATAACTACATAATTATGTGTACCGAGAAAGGTGTGATTAAGAAAACCACACTTGAGGCTTATTCCAGGCCAAGGGTAAATGGTATTAATGCCATTACTGTTCGTGAAGGCGATCATTTACTTGGGGCAAGATTGACCAACGGTAAAAATGAAATTATTATGGCATTGCGTTCTGGTAGAGCAATCCGTTTTAATGAGGAGAAAGTTAGGCCAATGGGTAGAAATGCATCAGGAGTAAGAGGAGTAAGGCTAAAGGATGAAAAAGATGCGGTAGTGGGTATGATATGCGTTTCTGATCTTACATCTACAGTTTTGGTTGTATCTGAAAAAGGATACGGAAAACGTACTGATGTAGAGGATTATAGAATTACTAACCGTGGAGGTAAAGGTGTTAAAACCTTGAATGTAACTGAAAAAACAGGTGAACTAATTGCAATTAAACTTGTAAGCGATGAGGAAGATTTGATGATTATTACCAAGTCTGGTGTTGTAATCAGAACACCGGTTTCTGAATTAAGGGTAATGGGAAGAGCCACACAAGGGGTAAGGTTGATAAATTTAAAAGGTAATGCAAGTATAGCAGCAGTTACAAATGTTCCCCATGAGGATGAGGAGCAGGAAATAATTGTAACTGATGATGGAATTGTAGTGGATTTAGGACCATCAATTGACACAACACCTGATAATAATGGATCCAGTGGAAATGAACCTGAGACAGACGAATCAGAAGAAGAAAATCCAGAGGTTGAATAATTCTTTTTAATACTAAAAGAGAGGTTGAATCTATGGATTCAGCCTCTTTTTTAGTATTAATTTTTCAAAGACTATGAAAATGGCATAAAAAGTGAGAACTTTAACACCTGAAATTAAAAACCCACGTTTGTAATTTTTAATTATTAAGATAAAGGAAGAATTAAAAAAGATTTTATGGAATCAAAAACAAATAATTCAATTATGAAAAAATTAATCCTCTCAGCAATCCTTGCTGCTGCAACCACCCTTACTTTTGCACAAAATAACAAGGTTGTTACTGCTTTTAATTACCATAAGTATTATGTTGAAAGGGGCGGCAAATTAGATGATCTTATGAATGCAAAGGCGGCAATTGACGAGGCTACCCAACATGCACAAACAATGGGAAATTCAAAAACCTGGTATTACAGGGGACAGATTTATCATGCAATGGTGGAGAGTAAGGAAGCATCCTTAATTGAAACTAAGGATAAAAACCTTCAGGAAACAGTAAAATCTTACCTTAAAACACTTGAACTTGATTCAAAAAAGGAATATTCTAGAGAAACATTGCAGCGATTGGCAATTGCTCAAATACAATATTTAAACCTTGGGGTTGAGCAATTCGAGAATAAAAAGTACGTACATGCAGCAAATGCTTTTGAAGAGGCTGTAATTGTTGCAGGACATCTTAATAAGGTTGATACTTTAGCCTTATACAATGCTGCATTGGCTGCTGAAAAAGGCAATTTAAATGATAAAGCTATAGCTCATTATGAAAGATTAATCCAATTGAAATACGGAGGGGCTAATACCTACATATTTCTTTCCAATATCCATAAAAATCTAAAACAGGATGATAAAGCTCAGGAAGTTATCAAAAAAGGAAGAACCGCTTTTCCTGATGATAAAAACCTGATAATTGAGGAACTTAATTATTATTTAATCCAGGGTAAATTAAAAGAAGCAATTTCAAATCTAGAATTAGCCGTGCAGGCAGATCCAGCCAACCATATTCTTATTTTTTCACTTGGAAGTGTTTATGATAATCTTGCCAATCCTGATAAAGAGAAAACTCAACCAACCCCAGCTGAATATACTGAATACATGAACAAATCCGAGGCTTCATATAAAAAAGCACTGGAAGTAAAACCTGATTATTTTGATGCTATTTACAATTTAGGGGCCTTGTATTTTAACCAAGCTGTAAAAATTAATGATCAATCACAAAATATTAAAGATAACGCTGTTTATGCAAAGGAAATTAAAAAATCAGATGATAAATTTGCACTGGCATTACCATATTTGGAAAAAGCACACGAACTTGATCCTAAAGACAGAAATACTTTGATTTCTTTAAAACAACTTTATGCCCGTACACAACAGGCCGATAAATACAAAAAGATCAAGGAATTATTGGAGAATTAAACTAATTTATAATTATCTTTAAAGAAAGGGGAATCGTATTGATTTCCCTTTCTTTCTTTAATCCTATTTAACATAATATTAATTATAGGGCAAATATATAAATGTAACAATACGATTTTATGCTCATTACATACAATTTTAAAATCAGGTTTTAAAATATTAAATTTAATTCTATTTAATAAAGAATTGGATGAATTTAAAAAAGCTATTAATAATTGGACTATTAATTGCGATTATAATATACCTTGTATTTGCATTAATTATAGAAACAATACAATTGGCAATTACTGCAGCGGTATTATTTTTACTTACCTATCTTTTGATTATTCTCATTAAAGGAAAAAAAGAAAAATAAATGTCTTAATACTGTCATTATAGAATATTGGTCTTCTTTTATCCTATGATTTGCTTTACCCTGCCAATTTCTCCATTTTCCAGCCTCACTTTAATTCCATGGTGATGCATTGGCGAATTTGTAAGAATATCTTTTACGATCCCTTGTGTAAGTATTCCTGATTTTTGATTTTGCTTTGTAACTATCTTTACAATTAATCCTGATTTAATATCAGCTCGATTTGTTCCATCCATTTTATACTATTTAGTTTTTAAAGTTAATTTTATAAATCGTTTTCATTACAATATATCTGTTCATTTTTTATAGTTTTACAAAAAAAACAATTTCCAATGAGGTATATATTTGGTTTGATACTAATATTTATAATTGCATCCTGTCAGGAAAAAACTCCTGATGCTTATTTTAAGGTTTCTAATGAGGGAAATTTACCTGGCAAGGAAATCAAAATAATAAACCAGACTATTGAAGGTCATTTCTTTAAATGGGAAGTATTAAATTACGCGAATTATTTCATAGAAGAATTTTCAACGAAAGATTTAACATATACTCCCAGTAAGGAAGGACAATATTCTATTACATTAAAAGCCTATTCAAAAAACAAGACAAAATCAGATGAATACTCTAAATCATTGATAGTAGAGGCTGATAAAGGCAAGGTGATTTTTTACAGGAACTTCAATTATAGTGCTTGCACCAGTGGCGATATATTTGTAACCATTTCACCTGGAAACCACGAAGGAAGTATTTATTCCTCCTATAATTATGTTCCTAATTGTACAACAACCTATGGCAATTATATTAAAGAATTAGAAAGTGGGGAGTATTCTTATACAGCCCGTCATGGATACTCCAGCAATTGTAAAAAATGGAGCGGTAATTTTACCATAACAAAGAATGGTTGCTACCCAATTTTGATGGCACTATAGTATTGGTTTAATTTTTTTTTTATTTATTACAAGATCCCAGCCAAGGGCGCTCGCACCTAATATTGCACTGTTTTTATCCAGTAATTCGGAGATTTGCAATTTGATTTTATTTTTAAATACGGGGAGCAAATTTTCTTCCATGGCTATTTTAGCAGGAGCCAGTAATAAATCACCTGCTCTTGCCAGTCCTCCTCCAAAAAAAATTGCCTCAGGGTCAAGAATAGAAACAATATCTGCCAATTTTTTGCCCAAAATAGCTGCGGTATATTCAAATGCTTTTATAGCTATTGTATCTCCATTTTCTGCTGCTTGGGTAATTTGTTCACCTGTTAAGTTATTAAAGGTAATATCCCGGAATTCACTATTTTGTTTTGAATCAGAAAGCATATAATAAATTGTCCTTTTAATTCCTTCGGCTGAAACATAAGCTTCCAGGCATCCGCGTATTCCCGATCCGCACATTCTCCCATTTTCATGCATTATAATGTGCCCCATTTCACCTGCGAAACCCTGGTGGCCATGTACTATTTTTCCATTTGTATAAATACCGCTTCCCAATCCTGTACCAAGAGTTAAACTTAAAAAATTATCCATTTTTTTTGCACCACCAAATAATTTCTCCCCAATAGCAGCAGCATTTGCATCATTGGTTAATGCAACAGGAAGTTCTGTATTTTGGTTAAATAGCTTTACAAAGGGAATTATACCCTTCCAGGATAGATTAACAGGATATTCAATTGTTCCACGGTAAAAATTTGCATTTGGAGCACCAATTCCAATTGCTTTTATTGCCAAATTTTCCCTGGATTCATTTTTAAGTTGATTAATTGCCTTTAAACATTGTTTAACAAATTCATTTACCTCAGTAAATTCACTCGTGGTTAGTATGCATTTTTCAAAACAAGTCCCAAAGGCATCAACTAAACCAATTTCGGTTGTAAATCCTCCCACATCGATACCGGCTACAACTGAAATTTCCTGCATTATTATTTGTTTTGCTCTGCGTAAGCATGAACCTCTTCTAAAGCCTTAATAGCGGGAAATTGTTTACCTTCAATATACTTTAAAAGCGCTCCCCCTCCTGTTGAAACATGAGAGAACTGGTCTGTTAAACCGAATTTTTTTACCGCTGCGGATGTTTCCCCCCCACCTATAAGGGAAAATGCACCATTTCGGGTAGCATTAGCAATAGCTTTTGCAATTGCTTTTGTACCACCTTCAAATTCATTGATTTCAAACACACCCATTGGTCCATTCCAAAGTATGGTTTTTGAGTTATCAATAATATCCTCAAACATGCCTCTTGCTTCAAAACCAATGTCCATTCCTTTAAAATGCTCAGGTATTTGGTCAGTTTGTGAATCTTCGGGATCGTTAGCCTCATCCATATCCACAATCATAGAATCTAGGGGAAGCATTATTTTTACATTGTTTTGTTTTGCTTTTTCTAATAAAGCCAGGGCCTTATCCAAAGCATCTTTTTCATAAATGGAACTTCCTATATCTCCGCCTTTAGCCTTAACAAAAGTATAAGCCATAGCCCCACCAATAAGTAAATAATCCACTTTATCCAACAATACTTCAATAACTTTTATCTTATCGGATACTTTAGCCCCACCAATTATTGCAATAAATGGTTTTTGCTGATTTTCCATTATCTTATTTATTTTCTCAAGTTCTTTTAAAAACAATATACCTGCATACCTTTCTTTAATAAATTGAGGCAAAACAGAAACTGATGCATGAGGGCGATGGGCTGCTCCAAAGGCATCATTTACATATACATCACCAAGAGATGCAAGTTTTCTTGCAAAATCCTCGCTTCCCTCCTCTTCTTCTTTGTGAAATCTTAGGTTCTCCAACAAAAGAACTTCTCCTTTTTTTAAGCCTCTGGAAAGTGAAACAGCTTGATTGCCAATGCAATCATCAGCAAAAAGAACTTCTAGTTTTAACAGTTCGCTTAAAACAGGAAGCACATTTGTTAAAGATAGTTCCTCTTTAAACTCACCTTCTGGTTTACCTAAATGTGTCATTATAATTACTGAACCACCGTCTCTTATTATTTTTCGAATGGTTGGAATTGTTTTCCTTATTCTTGTATCATCGGTAATCTCTTGCATTTCATTGAAGGGAACATTAAAATCAACTCTTAAGAGCACTTTTTTTCCTTTGAAATTGGCCTCATCTATGTTTTTCATTTTCAGGAATTATTTTTAGGTAAATAGATTTTTTAATGCACGAATCATCAAATATTGAGCCTGCAATAAATTTTTAAATTATGTGTGGATTAAAGGGAGATTTTCATTTTTAATCCCAAATGTTTTGCAGAACAAGTGGAAAAAAAGTCACATTTTGAGTAAATGTTTCATCAAGAAACGGATAGTATAAATTCAAATTAGATTAAAAGCTTTATCACTTAATATGGAGAAAAGGCATTTGAAAAACCTGGTTTACTTAAAAACTATTTGACAAATGAATATTTGCCTTTCTCTGCTGATTTCTGTACTTTTGTATTATGTTAATTAAAGCTAGTATAAAATTACTTGTTTAGTTGCTTTTACTAAAAAAACGAACAACATGAAAATTGCATTCTATTTTTTAATATTATTTTCTGCCTTGAATTTTTCGGCATGTAACCAATCTGTTGATAATAAAACCATTGGTACCGAAAACAATATAGATGTTTTGCCTGTGGAGGCCCATAATGTTAATGAATTTAATACTGGTGCCCTTAATCCAGTACATGGCGAGCCAGGGCATCGTTGTGAAATTGCGGTTGGTGCGCCCTTAGATTCAGATCCTGGACAAGCTGCTATTACCACCATTTCCCAGCCTGATTTATCTACTACACCTACATTTTCTCAACCCGTTGAAAAGGTTATTGCTGCCAATGGAACTAATCCTGCACACGGTGAACCAGGCCATGATTGTGCTATTGCCGTTGGAGCCCCATTAAATAAATAAGAAATTAATTTAATCGATTTCTTTTTCACTTTACTTAACCTTTAAATTAAGTTCAATCTATTTGAATTATATGGTCTTTTTATTTAAGCAAACTAATAGTTTTCTTAAATACCTGTTAAAAATTCTTGATTGAATTTTTAACCCATTTTATTTTCCCAATAAATCTATATTAATATTTCATCTTTTTGTTATATATATTCATTTATATCAAAGAGCTAATAAATAAATATATAATTATGGTTCATTAATATTTGGCACTTGAATTGGCTGGATGAAAAGTATATTCATTCAATTAATTTATGAAAATTGCCCAAATTGCACCTTTGTATGAGAGTATTCCACCAAAAATGTATGGCGGAACCGAACGCATTGTTTATTACCTTACTGAAGAACTCATTAAACAAGGTCATCATGTAACTCTTTTCGCTTCGGGGGATTCAAGAACCAATGCTGAACTGGTTTCAATATGTGATAATTCCTTACGATTAAATCAGCAATGTGTTGATCCATTTGCCCATCATATTGTACAATTGCAATTGGTCCAAAACAGGATTTCCGAATTTGATATAGTGCATTACCATACTGATTATTTTCACTTTCCATCTTCATCCCTTAATAAAGAGGTTAACCACGTTACCACAGTACATGGGAGATTAGATATTATTGATTTGCAAAATGTATACACCGTTTTTAACGGAATACCTTTAATCTCAATTTCGAATAACCAGCGTATTCCAATCCCTTATGCAAACTGGGTAGGAACGGTTTATCATGGGCTTCCTTTTAATTTATATAAATTCTATCCAAGTCAAGGTAAATATTTAGCCTTCCTGGGAAGGATATCTCCTGAAAAAGGGGTAGAACGAGCAATAGAAATTGCAAAGCGATCTGGAATTAAATTGATTATTGCTGCAAAAATAAGTAATGTGGATGAAATATATTTTCAAACTACAATAAAACCACTTCTAAATAATGAGTTAATAGAATTTATCGGGGAAATTGGTGAAAAAGAAAAAGGTGATTTTTTGGGAAATGCAATTGCCTTGCTCTTTCCTATTGACTGGCCAGAGCCCTTTGGCATAGTTATGATTGAATCCCTTGCTTGTGGCACCCCTGTAATAGGTTTTAACAAGGGTTCAGTACCGGAAATATTAACTGAAGGGGAAAACGGGTTCATTATTGATTCAATAGAAGCTGGAGTTAAAGCAATTACTAATATAAATTCAGTTGACAGGGCGAAATGCAGAGCAATTTTTGAAGAAAAATTTTCTGCTGAAAGAATGACAAATGATTATTTGAAAATTTATGAACAAATACTAAAGAAAAAAGTCTTTTCAAATACTGTCAATTATTAATTTTTAAGCTATTTTATGAGTAACCGGATTAAAATTGAAGACAATTATTACATTTCTGCTACATCAACTTATGCTGATAGCAGGGTATTTGTGTTAAATAATGCGGATACTTTTGGTGTGTTTGATTTATGGGGAGACATTAATCTGATCGGGAAGGAAGCACAGGGAATTTACCATGCAGGAACTCGCTTTGTTTCTGAGCTTGAATTTAAAGTTAATGGTGAAAGGCCAGTATTATTGAGTTCTGCTATTCGGGAAGAAAATGATATTTTACATGCAGATTTAACCAATGTAGATGTTATAATTAATGGAGAAATAACCTTAATAAAAGGATCCATTCACATTAGTAGAATCAAGTTTATAAAGAACGGCATGTGCCATGAAAAAATAACCTTGATTAATTACAATAGAAGTGCTCATGAGCTGAATTTTTCGTTTTCTATTGATGCTGATTTTAAAGATATTTTTGAAATCAGAGGGATCAAGCGGGAAAATCGAGGTGAGACTGTACAAATTAATAAAAATTTAGAGAAATTCACTTTCACCTATCTGGGTCTTGATAATATTAGCAGAAAGACTGAATTCACTTTTTTTCCACTGCCTGATAATAGTATAGGTTCAGAGCTTAATTACAAAGTTGTTTTACAACCTTTAATAGCCTTTGAACTGAGTTATAGTATTTCTTTTGAAATCGGTTCTAAATCAATTAAAACCGAACAAATGGATTTTTATAATTGCTATAAACAATTAAATATTCAGTTGGAAAAAGAGAAGAAGCAAATAGCAGGAATAACAACTGAAAATGGTTTTTTTAATCATTGGATCAACCGCTCAAGAGTTGACCTTATTTCATTGATCGCTCACACTCCGCACGGTAGATATCCATATGCTGGAATTCCATGGTATAATACTGCTTTTGGAAGAGACGGTATTATTACAGCCCTTGAGGTTTTATGGGTATATCCTGATATTGCAAAAGGTGTTTTATTTTATTTGGCTCAAACCCAATCCAAGTCAACCAATTATTACCAGGATTCAGAACCAGGAAAAATTTTTCATGAAACACGGGAAGGAGAAATGGCTGAATTAGGCGAAGTTCCATTTAAATTATATTATGGAACTGTAGATGCAACACCCTTATTTATTGTGTTGGCAGGCGCATATTACAAGCGCACTAATGATTTGGAAACAATAAAAAAGATTTGGAAAAATATTGAAGCAGCACTTGCATGGATAGAAAAATATGGAGATTTGGATGGGGATGGATTTGTAGAATATCAGCATCATTCTGAACAAGGTCTATACAACCAGGGATGGAAGGATTCATACGATTCTGTAAGTCATAAAAATGGTGATTTGGCCAACTCCCCCATTGCCTTGTGTGAAGTTCAGGCTTATGTTTTTGATGCAAAAAAAAATGCATCTTTCCTTGCAAATGCTTTAGGTTTCCAGGCTTTATCAAACAAATTGAATGAAGAGGCCGAACTATTGAAAAAAAAATTTAATGAGGCATTTTGGGATGAGGAATTGCAGTGCTTTGTTCTTGCACTTGATGGAAACAAAGAACCTTGCAGGGTTAAGTCTTCAAATGTTGGGCACTGTTTATTTTCAGGAATAGTAAATCAGGAATATGTAATGCCTTTAGTTAATACACTATTTGCAAAGGAAATGTTCTCACAATGGGGAATAAGAACACTTTCCTCTGAGGAGGTAAGGTATAATCCAATGTCTTATCACAATGGTTCTGTTTGGCCCCATGATAATGCTTTAATTGCTTTTGGTTTAGCAAGATATGGATTGCAAAAAGAGGCCTTGAAAATATTAAGCAGTTTTTACCAGGCAACAATGTATATTGATCTTCAGAGATTACCCGAGCTATTTTGTGGTTTTGAAAGGCAATTTGGGGAAGGTCCAATTGCTTATCCAGTTGCCTGTTCACCACAAGCCTGGGCAGTTGGGGCTTTATATATGTTATTACAAGCCTGTATTAAAATTGATATTAATGCTATCGAAAAAAGAGTAACCTTCCATAAACCGGTACTGCCTGATTTTATCCATAGAATAGAAATAGACAATTTAACTCTTGGAAGTGAAGTTGCTGCTATTCGATTACAAAAACAAATAGTTGAAACTGAAAGTTCTGATGTTACCATCATGGTAATTAAAAAGCCTGCAGATTGGGAAATAGTGATCATTAAATAAAATCTTCAGACTTTTTTATTTTGTCCTAATAATTGAATTAGTGCATGTTAAATAAAAAAAAATGCAGAAGTGTTTATAGAAACAGTAGAATAAAGGATTAATGTATTATTTTCCAGTAAATCATTTTACTCAAAAAATGACATTCTATAAAATCCAATCCTTTTAATATCAATTTATTTCATTGCTTGCTTATTAGATCCATCTCATCCCTAATTCGGATTGAATTTTGTATCACATAAACTAGAAAAAATATTAAACAATTGAAATCATGAAAAAAACGATTTTTATTTTGGTAAGTATTTTCCTTTTTTTCCTTAATGTAAAAGCTCAGGACTTAGTTAATCCAAATACCATTTCCATTGGACCCAGAGTGGGTATTAATATGAGCGGCTTATCTATGGAGGATCAAAATACCAGTTCAAGGATAGCTCCAACATTTGGTGTTATGATGGTTTACAGTTGGAATCGAAGTTTCGGAATAGCAGCTGATTTAATGTATGTTCCAATGGGTGCTAAAATTGAAATTCCTTCCAATGGATCATCCAGGGAATTAAATATTTCCCTAAATTATTTGCACTTACCCATCCAGGGGCTTTATTTCTACGACCTAACAGAAAGTTTTCGGCCAAAAATTGGTCTTGGACCTTATGTTTCTTTTCTTGTAAACAGTTCAGAAAAAATTGATGGAATGGAAGTAAATACAGGAAGAGCTTACGCCCCTTTGGATTTTGGTGTTAATGCTACAATTGGATTCAATTACCTAATTACTCCCCGCATTTGGTTAAATACTGATTTACGTTATGCACTGGGACTAATTAACATTGAAGCTGCAAACGGACCAAACACAACAAACACAAGCTTAGGCCTTACTATTGGAGTAGGATTTTCATTGGGAACTATCGTCAACTAATTAAGGCTAAAAGGAACGAATTTTATAGGAGAATAAAGTAAAGCAGTTAAGAACCCTTAGGTTTTTTAACTGCTTTTTTATTTCATCAATTGAAAAACAATTAATATATAAGTATTACCAGACTATTTTGAGGTTTTGGACAAAGGACAAAAAAGATTATATTTATCCAGATTTTATTAATTCACCCCAGGATTTTTTATAGAGAATCGTTTTTTAACATACTTAAATTGAAATTATGAAATAGCCATGCACCGAACAGTGCACAAACACTAATAAAGATAACATGGCTATACCAAATGACAGTTAAAAAACAAAAAAAACACATATGAAATAGCCATGCAC
>JACCXN010000073.1 GCA_013696965.1 Bacteroidota bacterium
CGGTAAGAGAGTGTGAGGATGCAATGGGTGCTTATTTGATGATGTTTGCTTCTATAGGAGCTGGATTACCGCTGCCGGTCATTAATTTGATTGCAGCGGTAATTTATTATTACATCAATAGGTCCAAGAGCCGTTTTGTTCGTTTTCATTCCTTGCAATCCCTGATTTCTCAAATTCCCCTAACCCTGCTTAATTCTGTAGCAGTTTTCTGGACCATTAGAATACTGTTTTATAACCAGTTTAATTTTAGTGATACATACATTGGATATGTAATTATGCTTTTTCTTGCCAATATTATTTATTTTATTTTCAGTATAGTAGGAGCCGTTAAAGCGCGAAAAGGAAGGTTTTATTATTTTGTGTTTTTTGGGAAAGTGGCTTACGAGAGTGTTTATAAAATAAAGGAAGAAACTGTAATTCCTGAGGTTGTAAACAAACCACCTAATTTATAATTGCTTCAAATGAGAATTTCTGTGTTAATTGATTTGATCAAGTTAACTATAGTTTTTGGCGGAACATGGGCATTATTTACCTTTATTCCCTTTTCTTTTGATCCCCCAGAAATGCAATTATCAATTGAAAAGGAAGAAAAACTAGGTGATCTTATTGTTGATGAAATGGTTTTAAAAGATAAAAACACCATTGTCATTAGCAATCCTGGTTTGGATTCTGCCATGAATATTATTTCTAAAATTTTAACCAGTAAAATCGGAAATACAGATTACGAGTATAAAATAAAGGTTATTGAAAATGAAACCATAAATGCCTTTACACTTCCAGGTGGAAATATTTTTATTTACAGTGGCTTAATTGAATTTTCAGATCATCCTGAAGAATTGGCAGCAGTGCTTGCACATGAAATTGGTCATGTAGAAAAAAGGCATGTTGTAAATAAACTTATTAAAGAGTTGGGGTTAACCCTGTTGTTTTCAGTGTTAGCAGGAGGGGATAATATTTTAACTCAAGAAATTGGTAGAACAGCAATGTCCTCTGTTTTTGATCGGAAACAGGAAGAAGAAGCAGATTTATTTGCCCTAGAGTTATTGGAAAAAGCAAGAATAAATCCAAAAGTAATGGCTATCTTTTTCAGGCGAATGAATGATAAGTTGGGAAACTACAATGAAAACCTGGAAATATTGGCAAGCCATCCCAACAACAATTCCCGTATTAAATCCGCTTTAGAATATCAAACAAAGGATAATTTTAAAAGCCAGAAATTAAATTTGAATTGGGAATTCGTAAAAAAATCCTTAAAAAGTAAATGAAAACAGTTAAAATAATTCTTGTAATAACGGGTGCACTTATGCTTATTGGAGGCATTTTTTCTCCTGTAATCAAAATTCCATTTTTTGGGGAGAGTAGTTATCATGATCAAAAACAGACTGAATCCTATGTGATGATTCTATTGGGTTTGCTTTCCATAGCCTTTATGATTCTGAAAAAATACCGTTGGTTGTGGATTCCCGCCACAACTTCTTTTTTAATTTTAATGTATAATTATTACGAATATATTCAGAATAAAACCGATGTAAATTCAAGTGTAAAAGAAATATTGCCTTTTATAAACCTGAATGATGTTTCTGGGTTATTTGCCGATGCAATAGAGCTTAAATGGGGAGTTTACATTCTTATTACAGGTACTGTTTTTATTGCCATTGCTGCAACTTTGAAAAATGAAAGTTCTGAATTATAAAGCAGCAATAGCTGAAATTTCTACATTTACTTTTTTAGGTAAAACAGAAACCTCCACAGTTTCTCTTGCAGGAAAAGCACTGGTGAAATAACTTCCATAAATTTCATTAATGGCAGAAAAATTATTCATGTCTGAAATGAATATGGAACATTTTAATATATGGCTAAAGTCCATACCTGCTTCTTTTAATACAGCTTTTAAATTTTCCATCACCTGCTTTGTTTCTGCTTTTATGTCAGTCAAATCAAGATTTCCTGTTTGGGGATTAATTGCTATTTGTCCTGAAATATAAAGCGTGTTATTATGTAATACTGCCTGGCTATAGGGTCCAATTGGCTCAGGGGCATTTTTAGTGTAGATTATTTTTTTCATTGACCTGCTTTTTGATGTAGTGATTAATTTTATTGCTTTCTTCTTTTTTACTGCAAATATTCTTTATCCTTCAATCATCCATTACATTTGACGGTTATCAAAAGGACTGCTTCTTTTGGTTAATTTAAGATCTTGTAAAATAGCTGATTTTACATTTATTTGTAAATTGTAACTTTTGTTAAATCCAAAAGGTACCCAGTTAAAGGACATTTCCCAGCAATGTAAGTCCCTGTATATATTAAGACTGGTATAGGTTATATCTTTCATGGTAAAATCATAACCGGAACTAAAACCAAACTTCCATTTGGGAGTAAGGTTGAAATCCCCGTAACACTGTACTGATTGGGTAACCTGTTTTTCAATTAAGGGTTTGGAATAACGTAAAACATAGGCAACATTAATGTTCCATGGAATATTGAAATCCACATAGGCATTTGGATTGGATTGTATCATTCTCAATTGTTCTTCAGTGCCCTTGGTTGAAGTAATAGGGCCAGATCCTTGTTTTGAACGAAGGGAAAAATTTAAAGCAAGGTTTGCATCAACCAATCTTCCAATATTTCTGCTATGGTCCCATTCAAATTCGTTTATTTTTATTGGTATTGAATCATTACTTAATGTATAGGGGTCTAATATTCCTCCAAAATTAATGCTGAAATTGTTCAGAAAAGTGGTTCGTCCTGAAATCATAATTGGAGTCCATTTAAATTCATCTGCAAAAATATTATGGGAGACATTTATGGAAAGATTTTCCAGAAGTTTGATTTTTTTAAACCCTGTAATGGTGTCTTTGGCTGACCGGACTTTCGTTTCTAAATTATTTATTAAGCCAAAATTCAAGATTCCCTGTTCATCTTCTCCTGGTTTTCCATAAATTCCTAAATCATAAGGAGAATAACTGGATACAGTACCATCCTGACCATAATAACCATAAAGCTGGGTGCTGAAATCTGGTCGGTAGGATAAGCCAATACTAGGTGTCATTACATGTCTTATGGCTTGAACTGGTCCCCTTTTGAACTGGTACATTCCATAGAGTTTTGTACTCAGATTTGCAGATGCATTATATTCTCCAATTCTACTGAAACCACCAATGGTATCAGTAGTCAAGGTATTTGTTTGTTCATCATATGTTTTTTCTATGCTTTGAATATACCATCTTTCAATATAAGTGATGTTGGGATTCAATGTAAAATTTTTCAATAATTTTATAGAAGTTGAAGCCGAGGCATTGTGCAACATACCACTTCTGAATTGACCTAAACTGCTCCTGTCAAAAAGCATGCTATCAACAGTGTTAATCTGGTTTTTGATGCTTGTAACATAATTAAAACCTATTTTTTCGAACCATTTTTGGGCTCCCACTGCCAGCTTTCTCTTAAAAGGAAAAATCCTGTTGACGGAAAAAGCTGCCTCAGGCAAAGTAACTGATACATCTTTAGTAATTGTATTTTGACTGTGTCTGCCGTTTAAAGTAAAGTTAAAGGGTTTCCCAGGCCAGGAACGGGCGAATGAAATATTGGATTGCAGGGTATTGGTCAAAAAGTTAGAATTTCCCCTGGAAAAGGAATTAAGTTGGTTGTAATTACTTGTACCTGCATTAACATCAGCGGAGAAAACACTGTTGGGCCTTGCCTTGCGATCCTGCCTATGACTCCATTTTACCATAAAATCTTTATTTTCCTGGTAAAAGGGGTTAGCCCCTGTTGCATCGCTGTAATCTTTCAAAGCACTTTCGCCTATGGTTATATTCGAATACCTTAAATCCATGTTTCCGCTAAACTTATAACGCTTGTGATAGTTGCTGTTTGCACCCAAAGCCCAGCTTCCTTTGGAATAAATATCTCCAAGAAGTGAGAGATCCACTTTTTCATTTAAGGGTAAATAATAACCGCCATTGGTTAAAAAAAAGCCTAATTCCTGTGATTCTCCATAAGTTGGCAAAATAATGCCAGAGGATTGCCCTTTTTTATTGGGAAAAAAACCAAATGGGAGTGCCAGGGGGGTTGGTACTTGCTCAATTACAAGGTAAGCTGGTCCAGTAATAATTTTATCGTCAGGAATCACTTTTAATTTAGAGGCCTTTATATAAAAATGAGGTTCGGAATTCTCGCAGGTTGTATATTTTCCATTCTTTATATACAGTTCATCATTCTGCATTTTTTTTACACTTTCCCCGTGTATGTAACCTTCTCCCTCTTGTGTTATTACCTCTTTTATTAAACCTTTTTTTGTCTCAAAATTAAAAGTCATTTCCTTTGAAGTGAAACTTTGGCCCTTTTCATCAAAAACAGGAAGTTCAATTTCTTTTCCCAAACTATCCCTTACTCCTTTAGCATAAACAATTTTAGTGTTCATGTTTAATTCTATATAACCGGCTTTTAATTTAATGGTTCCGTAATCTACCTGGGCATCCCCATATAAATACATTTTTTTTGTAGCCAGTTCAAAGCGCATGGAATCCCTGGCTGAATATTTTACTTTAGAATCAAGAAACTTTTCTTTTTTATTGCCTTTTCCCGATGCAGGTTCAGTAAGAGAAAGTGTATCAGAAATTACTAAACTGTCTGATTTTATAACTAAACTATCTCCTACAATAGCTTTATTCCTTCTTTTATCACTTGATAAGGAATCAGGATTGGCTAATTCCTGGGCTATTGCTGTTGTACCAATAGAAATAACTGCTGTTAAAAATATTAACAGGTAAGGTTTGAAAAAATCTTGCTTTGGAAGTGCTGCCGGCAAGGTAAATAATACTAATTTTGTGAAAATGTTGTTTTTAATCAATATAGGAAACTGCACAAAACTAAATAAAAATTATTATCATTTCCCTTAAATGAAAACAGACTCAAGGTTTATGTCATTTTTTATAGTAATGAAAAAGGTTTTTTTCCTTTTATTCCTTTTGATTTGTTTCATACCCCTAACATCATTTATACCTAAATTATTTCCTTTGGGAATAAAAAAAATTGTTATAGATGCCGGTCATGGTGGTCATGACCCTGGTTGTTTGGGTTCAGGATCAAAGGAAAAGGATATCGCTTTGGGTATTTCTTTAAAACTTGGAAAATATATTGAGGAAAATCTCAAAGACGTAGAGGTTGTGTATACCCGCGATTCTGATAAATTCATTGAATTACATGAAAGAGCCGCAATTGCTAACCGGATAAAAGCCGATCTTTTTATTTGTATTCATTGCAATGCAGGTGCATCAACAGCCTATGGGGCTGAAACATATGTAATGGGCCTTCATAAGACAAAGGATAATTTGAATGTTGCAAAACGAGAGAATTCTGCCATATTAATGGAGAAAGATTACAAAAAGGAATACGAGGGATTTGATCCTCAGTCCGATGAAGCTAATATTATGTTTTCCTTATATCAAAGTACATATTTAGAACAAAGTTTGAATTTTGCAGCAAAAATTCAAACTCAATTCAGGGACCGGGTGGGTAGACATGACAGAGGAGTTAAACAGGCTGGTTTCTTGGTTCTTTATATGACAGCAATGCCAAGTGTACTGATTGAAACAGGTTTTTTATCCAATAATATGGATGAAGCTTTTCTACGTACTGATGAAGGACAGGTATTAATGGCTTCAGCAATATTTAGGGCTTTTAAAGAATATAAATTGGAAATTGATGGAAAATCTGAGCCTAAAGAACCTAAGGAAATTCAAAAAACTGTGGTTGAAAATAATGAAAAAGTAGTATTACCTGTTAAGGAAGTAAAGATTGAAAGCGAGCCCGAAAATAAAAAACCAAAACAAATTAAAAAGCCAGTTGTTTTGGAAGTTGCCAAGATTGATGGCATTATATTTAAAGTGCAATTTGCTACCTCCATTGCACTTTTGGATATTAAACCTGAAAATTTCAAAGGATTAACAGGTGTTGAGGCATTCAAAGCAGGAGAAATATACCGTTATGCAGTAGGGATGGAAAAAACAATAGATGGAGCTAAAATATTGCAGGAGGAAGTTAAAGGCAAAGGATATAAGGATGCTTTTATAATCTCATTTAAAAATGGTGAAAGAATTTCAGTTGCTGAAGCTATAAAAGAATTGAATAAGTAATTTCTCCTTTTTTTTATTTTTTCCTTTTGAGATTCCTGTTATTCCTGTAAGTTTGTATCACATAAATTAGAATAAAATAAATTGAGAAAAGAAGTTAAAACAGGAATACTCGTTATAGTGGCAATTGCATTGTTTGTTTTCGGATTTAATTTTTTGAAAGGCAGGAGCATTTTTAAAACACAACGTACTTTTTATGCTATTTATAACAATATTGATGGACTAACCACCTCCAATCCTGTTTTTGTAAACGGAATGAGTGTTGGCCATGTTACTAAAATTGAATTGCTTCCCGGAAAAACAGGTGATATAATGGTAACATTTACTGTGGATCATCAAGAACTGCAAATTCCGGTTAAGTCAACTGCCAAAATTGCAAGTATGGATCTTTTAGGTTCAAAATCAATTGAAATAATCCTTGGCCATGCAGATGAGTTTTACCAGAGTGGGGATACTTTAAGGTCCTCTGTGCAAGTATCTCTTACTGAGGAAGTAAACAGGCAGGTTGCACCCCTTAAACTAAAGGCAGAAAGTTTGATTTCATCTGTTGATTCAGTAATGACTATAGTTCAGACAGTTTTAAACAAAGAAACAATTTCAAACCTTGCCTCTAGTTTTGAAAGCCTGAACAAAACAATGTCATCTTTGGAAAAAACAGCCTATCGCCTTGACACCGTTGTGGGGGAGGAAAAATCGAGAATAAATTCCATTATGGCCAACATGGAATCCATTACAAATAATTTTCGTGACAACAATGCACAGCTCTCACGCATAATCACGAATATGGGATCCATTACGGATTCTCTTGCCAAAGCGAATATTGCATCTACAATTAATAATGCCGATCTTGCTTTGGCTCAAGCCAAAAATATACTGGATAAAATCAACAGGGGCGAGGGGTCAATGGGTATGTTAATTAATAACAATGAACTGTATAAGAATCTGGAAAAATCTTCTGCTGAAATGGAAAAATTAATAATTGACATGCGCTCGAACCCGCACAGATACTTACATTTTTCATTAATAGGGGGCAAAAATAAAGCGAATAAAGAATAATATTCATTTAGATTGATCTTATGGGCATAGGTAATATAATTTTTATAACATTATTAATTGTCGCAACAGGATTGTTTTTGTTTAACCTTTCCAAGGTAATCCGAAACATTAAACTTGGAGGACCAGCAAATCCTTTTGACAAGGCAGCTTTGCGTTGGAAAACAATGGCCAGGGTGGCTTTAGGACAATCTAAAATGGCGGCAAGACCCATTCCTTTTTTCTTGCATCTTTTTGTTTATTTAGGCTTTATAATTGTTAACATTGAGGTTTTAGACATTGCCATTGATGGTGTTTTTGGTACCCATCGTTTCATTTCCGGTTTTACAGGCCAATTTTACAACTTCCTTATTGTTTCATTCGAATTTCTGGCTATTTCTGTAATTATAGCTTGTGCTATTTTTTTGGCAAGAAGAAATGTAATTAGGTTAAAAAGGTTTTGGGCAAGAGAAATGACAATTTGGCCACGTTCAGATGCCAATATCATTCTTTGTATTGAAATTGCATTGATGAGTGCTTTTTTATTAATGAATGCTGGTGATGGTATTTTGCAGGGAAGGGGAGTAGAGCCTTATACAATGGTTGGTAGTTTTCCTGTGAGCAGCATTGTTGCAGCTTGGTTACTGGATTGGGAAACTTCATCTCTAATTTTATTGGAACGGTCTGCATGGTGGTTTCATATTGTAGGTATTTTTGCTTTTCTTAATTACCTGCCTTATTCTAAGCATTTTCATATTTTTCTTGCTTTTCCAAATGTGTATTTTTCGAAACTTGATCCAAAAACACAATTTTCTAATTTGGAATCTGTTACAAATGAAGTTAAGTTAATGTTTGATCCTTCAGCCGCTCCTTCAACAGAATTACCCCCTTCAAAATTTGGTGCAAAAGATGTTCAGGATCTTTCTTGGAAAAATTTATTGGATGCTTATACTTGTACTGAATGTGGAAGGTGTACTTCTGAATGTCCTGCAAACATTACAGGAAAGTTGCTTTCTCCACGTAAAATTGTCATGGATACAAGAGACAGACTTGAAGAGGTAGGAAAGAATATAAGCAAGCACGGAAAGGATTATGATGATGGAAAATCCTTATTGGGAGATTATATTACACCTGAGGAATTGTGGGCTTGTACTACTTGTACTGCTTGTATTCAAGCTTGTCCGGTAAACATTGATCCTTTGGCTATTATAATGGATATTAGAAGATTTCTGGTAATGGAACAATCAGCAGCTCCAACTGAATTAAACAATATGTTTACCAATATTGAAAACAATGGTGCTCCCTGGCAATTTTCTCCCTCAGATAGATTGAACTGGAAGGATGAGGCATAAATTAAAAAGGATATGGAATCCATTTTAATTTTTTGTAATTTAATTAAATGAAGAATAAATTAATTGAAATAGTAGAAGACGGAAAAAAAATAAGTCCTATTCTACCCCCGGATATAAAAAATTTTCTAATTGATATCGATGGAACTATTTGTGAGGATATACCAAACGAAGAGCCTGAAAGAATGGCAACAGCAGGAGTTTACCCCGATGCCCTTATGAAAATTAATCAGTGGTATGATGAGGGACATGTAATTTTCTTTTTTACTTCCAGAACAGAAGAACATCGGGAAATTACTCAGAAGTGGCTTATGGAAAACAACTTTAAATACCATGGCCTTATCGTTGGTAAACCAAGGGGAGGTAACTATCACTGGATTGATAACCATATTGTAAGGGCTACAAGATTCGAAGGAAAATTTACAGACCTGATTCAAAAAAAATCAAAAATTCAGGTATTTAAAAAATAAATTATGAATGAAGAAAAAACACCTTTAAAGGTACCCACAATGGCAGAATGTATTGCCAGGGGGGAGGTTCCAGAAATTCTTTTTTGGGTAGGTTGCTCAGGAAGTTTTGATGACCGGGCTAAAAAAATAACTAAGGCAATTGTAAAAATCCTGAATCATGTAGGAATAAATTTTGCAGTTTTAGGAACAGAGGAATCATGTACTGGGGATCCTGCAAAAAGGGCTGGAAATGAGTTTTTATTTCAAATGCAGGCAATGAATAATATTAGTGTGTTAAATGGATATGAAGTGAAGAAAATTGTTACTGGTTGTCCTCATTGTTTTAACACCCTTAAAAATGAATATCCCTCCCTGGGTGGTAATTATGAGGTGATTCATCATACACAACTTATCCAGAGTTTAATTGATCAAGGTAAATTGATGGTTAAAGGAGGATCATTTAAAGGAAAAAAAATAACCTTTCATGACCCTTGTTATTTAGGAAGGGGTAATGGTGAGTATGAGGCCCCCCGACAAATTATTGAAAAATTAGATAGTGAATTAGTAGAAATGAAGCGTTGCAAACAAAAAGGCCTTTGTTGTGGTGCTGGTGGAGCTCAAATGTTTAAAGAAGCTGAACCTGGAAATAGAGATGTGAATGTAGAAAGAACAGAAGAAGCTTTAAGCCTCAATCCTGATATCATCGCCACAGGTTGTCCTTTTTGCAATACCATGATGACAGATGGTGTTAAAAACTTTAATAAGGAGGATTCAGTCAAAGTTATTGATATTGCAGAGCTAATTGCTCAGGCAAATGATTTGTAAGAAATCTGGTTAATAAATCACATAATGCTTTTTAAATGAAAATAGCCAATTTATCACCGGATTCAAAAATCTGGATCTATCAATCAAACAGAAAATTTACAGATTCAGAAGTAGCACAAATAACTGAAAAAGGATCTGAATTCATTTCCCTTTGGAATTCTCATGGGAATATGCTTAAGGCTGCCATTGAGGTTAAGCATAATTTGTTTGTGATTTTTGGTGTTGACGAAATACAGGCAAAAGCAAGTGGGTGTTCTATTGATAAATCAGTTGCCTTTATTAAGGAGATAGAAGCCAGACTTAAAGTTTCTTTGCTGGACAGGATGCAAATTGCATATAAAAAAGAGGATGAAATTACTAGCTCCCATTTAATGGAATTTGAATTACAGCTTAAATCCGGGCATTTGAATGAAAATACTATTGTATTCAATAACCTTGTTACTACAAAAGAGGAATTTGATTCTTCCTGGGAATTGCCAGTTAAAGATAGTTGGCATAAATCACTTCTTTAAAAAAACAAGAATAAAGATATTTCCTGGTTTTGTTGTCCGGTAAACTTTTTGCAGTTTCCTAGCTAAGTCTGTAATGACAGGCAATTCAAGAGTTTTAGTTTGGGGTTGGCCCAAATTATATTATATCCCTCATTTTCAATGTCATCCCGAACTAACGCAGTGTATTGAGGAATCTTTCCTTTTTTACCTGACCTTAATCGTATTTTTAAATTAAACGCTGCAAGTGTAGCTGAAAGCTCACGGTAATTAGACGAAGTTGATAATAAAATCCAGCGCTAGTGCTGCTTTTGCCACTGGCAGAAAAGCAAAATTAGTTTTTTTTCATTTTTTAAAAAAATCAGTTTTTACCGCTGGTCGTAGTTTTTAACTACGATCAAAATTCAGGTAGCTTTCAGCTACACTTGCAGCGTTTTTAAATCGAACTCAGGTAAGCAATGAATAGTTACCGCTTATAGAGTTTTCCTCATTTTAACCTTTATTTGTAACTCCCAATCATCTGGTTTTGACCTTTTTCTTTACAGGAATTTCAGGCAAAATATTTCTTACAAATATATCTTCTTTCGTTTTTGGTCTTTGGTCTTCTCTCCATTGAAAATCCTTTAGTTCTAATTCAGTTGCTGTTACGTCTTCAATTGGAAAAAGTGTAGCCTCAGGTTTATTTATAAAAGAAATTTTTTCAATGGCATTCTCTTTCATATAAATCAACAAATCACTGCTAATAGCTTTATTAACTCCAAACAGATCACCATTGTCCTCGCGCGTGAAATAAATAGTTTCACCATTGCCAGTAACCTTTACTTTATTAAGTGCATTTTCATGAAAGCTTGCTACTATGTTTTTACCTTTTATTTGATTAAAATATTTTACGGTATCCTCCTGACTGACAATAAAAGCATTAACATCCATTACCATATGATCAATTTTTCCGTCCGCTGTTTTAATGCTTATAAATTCTGCGGTCATTTGATTTTCTGTAGACCATAAAACGGGTTGAATATATAAGCGGATTGTAGAATCTGAAAGCGTATAAACAAGAGAATCGCATACTCCCTGCATATCATTTTTATAAAATTTGCTATGATGGTAAGCATGAACAATGCGATGGACTCCAGTACTGTCCATTTCAGCAAAAAGTGTATCTGCATGCAAAAAAAGTGAATCCTTCTCAAAGGTCATTGTCAATACTGGTTTTCCGGTAATGGTTGATTGGTCCTTATGTTCATAATGAATGGCGTAATCACCATTAATAATGAATTTATTTACTGTATCTGTAATAATTACATTACTATAAACCTGCCCAATGCCTGTTTTTCTATCATAATAGAGACTGTCGCCCTGAAGTTTTTGTTCGGAAGTTAATAAAAAAGAATTCTTTTTAAATTTTGATAAATCATTTTTTGTGTCATACCAACCGTTTTCGCAATAAATCTGGTTTTCTTTACTATATATATTTGTAGGTCCGAAAAAATAAGCAATCTCTGATACTGTATTAAATTTCAGGGTATCTGAATAAATTTCATATTCAGGATTTATTAACACTACCGAATCCTTAAAAAAGAAATTTTTTGGTTTTGAGTAGTAATAACCAATGTTGCTTGTTAAGGTATTGTTGTTTTTTGCACTAACCATTTTTCCGCCACCGGTATAAAAACCAATATCCTTTTTCATATCATAGGTGAGATTATTGCTCGTAAGAGTCATATCATTATCAACCAGCCGCACATTATTTAAAATTTCAGCTTTGCGGCTATTTCCCATGTATTTAAGCTTGTCACCATATATGTGGACTGTATCACCCTGGTTAATATAAATATTGCTGAAAGCATCCAGGCTGTTTGTTTCACTATATAAATAAGCACTGTCGCAATTCATTAACACATCATCGTGTTTGAATCTTACATTTCCCAGTAAACGTCTAACATTTTTCCCCAATTTTTCATCATACTCAAGGGAGTTTGCTCCTAAAAGCTCAATTTTGGTTACCTTTTGAGAGAAAACACAAAAGGGCAAAAACAGCAGAATTATGTGAATAGTAAATTTCAATGGGTTTAGATTACAACAATAACGGAATACTTTAAAAAAATTTCAGCAATATAGAAATAAAATAAATTTAACTTAAATGTTTTACCTGCTGTTTTTTATTCAAGTTATGAGAGGGACTTGTTTTTTTAATGTTTAATTAACAATGGAGGGTATAATAATGCCTAATGCTCAAAAAATGGATCTTTTTATAAAATTTCTTTAACTGAAAATAGTGAACATTAATTTTAGAATAATTCTTAAAAACACTTTGTTTATTTTCTTATTATTGCCAATGCAATTCAGGGCAATGATTTTATTCAATTTGGATAAATACCAATAGGTTTAATAGAAGATTTTATTTCCTCAAGGTTTCTTTTTCGTTACAATAAAAGGGGTTAAATGATGGATAAAAACGAACCCGGAATCGTAAAAAAAACATATGAATTAACCATGCACCTACACTTATGAAAATATCAGGGCTACCGATAAATCGGGATGACATTTAAAAAACAAATGCTTTAGCATTCTTGAGTACCTTAAAAGAACAATTAAACACGAATAAATTATATACATATGAAATAGCCATGCCCCGAACAGTGCACAAACGCTAATGAATATAACCTGGCTATACCAAATGACAGTTAAAAAACAAATTATATACATATGAAATAGCCATGCACCGAACAGTGCACAAACACTAATGAAGATAACCTGGCGTATTCCATATGACCTTTAAAAAACAAATTATATACATATGAAATAGCCATGCACCGCACAGTGCACAAACAATAATGAATATAACATGGCGTCCCGATAAATCGGGATGACATTTAAAAAACAAATTATCTACATATGAAAGTAATTCGAGAAAGGATAGTAAATGGTTCTTCATTAACAATGA
>JACCXN010000074.1 GCA_013696965.1 Bacteroidota bacterium
AAAACTATGGAAGAATTATTATGAAAAAAACTGTAACATTGTAAACCAATATCAGGACTAAAATCAAACTGTAAACTTATTGCAGGATTAACTAACAAAACTGTAAACTTTTTTCAGGACGAGACACACACAGCCATAAGCACATTTACAATTCCCACCAACCATCTCACAATCCAAAAATTGTAAATAAGCTTCTGTCTTTACCGCCCAGGTAAAAGAAGAATTTTAAATTTTTCTCCCCCCACTTAAAAAGGATAAAACACCCTACCCGCAGAGCCAAAAAATGTTCTAATAATTATATGCAAAACGCAACAACAGTAAGATTGTGAAAGACAGGAAACGCCATCATATAACACTGCATACCCTCAAGTGGGGTGCTTGGTGCATTTTGAAAAGTCATTGCTTTCTATTACCTTTCGTGCCGGTGGACAGAAACGCTGCAAACCAGCCCCACCTGAGGGTATGCAGGAAACGTTGATTCTTATTTTTTTATTCATGATGAATTGACCAAACTTGTGGAGCAAGGAAAAGTAAAACTGAATGATATAATTACCCATGAACTATCGCTTTCAGATGCCTCAAGGGCCTATGAAATTTTCAACGGAAAGAAAGACAGTTGCGTGAAAGTAGTTTTGAAACCTTAACCGATTAAGCTTAGATTGCAATTCGATTCAATAATTATTAGTATGCAATATTTTTTATACGCAATTACAACGAAATCAGTCCTTTAATTTGGCTTACCTGATTGTATACTTCAAAAACTTTTTCGGGATTTAACAAAAAAGGAGTTGCGCTAACACTTGCATAATTTCCGTTTTTAGATAAACGAATTGTGGTTTCCTGCAGTTGAAAATGGATCAAAACCTCATCCAACTGGGCAATAGGAACTATAAATTTGAATGGATATATAGACGGCCATTCTAATTTGTTTAAACTATCACTGAAATTTTGATTTGTATTCATAGAATAAATAACGCTAAAGTGTTATAGTTTATTTGAAAAAAGGCCAGGTTAACCATTTAATGCTGTTAAAAATAAATCCTATTCTAAATTAACCATTACCCTCATTTAACCCTTTCCGGACTAGTTTTAAATCTCTTTAAATTATATGTTGCAGTTAACATCAAATATCTTCTTAAAACGTTTGTTCTTGAATCCTCAACATAGGTTTCTGTTATGCTTCTGCTAATACTTGTATTTTGCCCCAGAATATCAAATACGCTTAATTTTATCTCAACTGATTTGTCTTTTAGCATTTTATATCCAATTGAAGCATTCCAAAGCAAAAATTCCTGGTTAAAGCTTTCTGTTAGGCCAGTGTATTTTAGATAGGTGAAATTTGTGTTCAAAACAAGGCCTTTGCCAATAATCCAATTAATTTTTGCGGATGGATTTTGAATTAAGTAATTGTTGTCACTCTGTTTTTGCAATGTGTTATTAACAATGCTATAGCTTGCATTATAGGAAATGTTAAAGTCTATTTTTTCACTTATGTTGCTTCCCAGAGTAAATCCACCATTTATACCCGAGTTGTTTGCATAGTTTACATCATCGTTTATCATTGCGGGTACTCTATTGAAAGTAGCCCCAGCTGATAAATTAAGGTTTGATTTAAGTTTTGTTATTGGTAATCCATAGGAAACGTGAGTTCTTGTATTCCAATTTCCATCCATATTAACAGGTTGTGTAAATTGCATTCCGCGGTTAAGAATTGTTCCATCAGCAAGTATTGTTTCCTCTGAGGGGATAAGCGTTTGATTTGTTATAAAATCCTGAGTATAACTAGCAAAAGCGAAAATAAACAAGCTTTTGCCTTTTTTTACATCTCCGGTACCATAGCGGGTAAAAAGAGTATGGCTGTAGCTTTGGTCCAAATCAGGGTTTCCTGTGCTAAGAACCAATGGATTACTGTTATTTACAACATTTTGCAGTTGATTAACACTTGGTGCAGATGTATTGGTACGATATCGAATGCGAAAATTCTTTGCTTCAGTATAATTATATTTAAACATTAACTCGGGAAGAACATTGTTGAAATTCCTTTGAATAATTTGCTGTTCAGGAAATAATTGATTACCGGTCAATTCAGCATACTGATAATTAACGCCCATATTAAAATTGACTTTTTTGGTATTAAAAACATAGTTTGAACCAACCTTGTTTGAGAAATAACTATTGTCAAAATTGCTGGAAAGCAAAGTATCCATTAGGGAATACTCATCATTTGCTGTATCAGCATTCATTGTTGTTTTATTGCTGTTACTTTTGGTAATAGAAGGAGTGAAATTAAATTGAATAGCACTTTTTTCCTTCAGAGGTTCTGTGAAAGCAAGATTTGCAGAGGTATTAACTCCATTTGTATACTGATCTGATTGTTGGTCGATGATTGTGCTCTCATTCAAAAAATAATATTCATTCAATGAATATTGATTTCGTTCGGAGTCATTTATCCTGCTTTCTATTTCAAAATTAGTTGAAAAAGACCTTCTTTCCTTCTTGAATTTATACTGATAAAGAACTCCATTTGAAATATTATAACCTGATCCATTAGTGAATATATCATTTAACGTTCTACTTTGAGGCGAAACACCATCTAGTAAAAAATCACCATTCATAAAAGAGTTTTTTTGATTGGATTGAAAACTCAGCCTGGGAGTGATTACTACAGTATTTGAAGAATCAATTTTATATTCAATTCTAAGGTTTAATCTGTGGTTGATATTTGTACTGGTTGAATTACTGCTCTCATTGTAGGTAAGTCCACTTTCTCTGTCAGAAAAAAAGGTTCTGTTGAGTTGAGAAACCTGATCATTAAGGCTTTTGTTGTAAAAATAACTTCCCGAAATACTTATTTTCTTTCCCCAGGTGTCAGAATAATTTATTCCGAAGGCGTTTGTTTTTGCTACACCACCTTGTTGGTTTACCATAAGGCCCTCCATTTCAGGGCTTCTTCTCCATCTACCACCGCCACCTTTACTGCCACCAGTTGCACCCAAAATATCTTCATCAGAAAAATTTTGTTGATTGATGTTGTTGCTTAGGCCTAATAAAGTTATTCTCCTGGCACCATCGAATAAATTCATTGATAAACCAGCATTGTATCTGTCATCTGTACCGTAACCCCCGTAAATCCTCCCGAATTGTCCGTTGTTTTTGCCGCTTTTGGTTATAATATTAATTGCCTTACTGGTGTTTCCATCATCAATACCAGTGAATTTAGCCTGATCGCTCATTCTGTCGAATACCTGAATCTGGGAAATTACTTCAGCAGGCATATTTTTAAGAGCCATATTTGGATCATCACCAAAAAAAGGCTTACCATCCACAAAAACCTGTTTCACATCTTCTCCCTGCGCTTTAATCTTTCCCCCTTCCAGGGTAATGCCTGGCATTTTAGTTACCAGATCCTCAGCATTTGCATCCGGATTAGTTTTAAAGGCATCTGCATTGTATTGGGTAGTATCTCCATTTTGTTCAACCCTTACCTGCGTTTCTTCCACTTGAATACTTTTGAGTAATATAGAAGATTGTTTTATTACCAAAGTACCAATATCAACAAATGATTTATTAGCCTCTACATAAGTTTCTTTGAAATCATATCCAATAAAAGATGCTCTAAGTATATACTTACCATAATTTTCCCCTTTAAATTCAAAGCGACCATCACTATCTGTAATGGTTCCCTTAAACACGGTTGTGTCAGAAACTGAAATTAACAAAATGTTTGCCCCTGGCACTGAAAGTTTATCCTTTTCATCCATTATTTTTCCTTTAATATCAGCCTGTTGGGCAAAAATAAGCATTGGAATAAAAGCAATAAACAATGGATATATTTTTTTCATCAATTTATTTTATGATATACAGGATGAGTTTATATATACTCATCTCAAGCCTTTATGTAGAGATTCAGCCAACTTTCAAGAATTGCATTTAATCCTGAATTTCAAAAAAAACTATGGGGTTTTAAACAGCAAAGCAATTTATTTGGCACCATTAAATGTTTTCTTACAAGTATAAAAAATTTGTTTAAATGTAAGCCAGTAAAGGTAATAAAAGCGGTTTGATTTTTAAATATACATTTTTATCCTGAAATTCCGGGTAAACTTTCGCCCTGTTTTTAAACAAATGCTGAAGAATTTTATAGCACTCTTCAAAATGTATTCCTTGTTATCAGGGAATATGATTTAAAGTAATTTTTTATTTATAAATAAGGGAATATATAGCTATGTGAAAATAAATTTGCAGCTTTGGTAAAACAACTTATATTTAACTATTAGATTCAGAGGGAAAAGCAGAAGCCTGTAGAAAAAATGACTTGAATGTTATAGTTAAGGATTGTCGTACTATAAAACCTGGGGATTTTGGAGTTTTTGATGCGATTACTTGTATTGGAGGATTGGAAAATTTTTGCTTTGTAGAAGAATGGCAAGAAGGAAATCAAGAAAAAGTTTATATGGGTTTTTTTAAAATACTTTATGACTTATTACCTGTTGGTGGTTGATTTTACATTCAAACAATGACCTTTAGCAAAAACTTTAATTTCAGTAAAATAAAAAAGCAGATTTTTATGTAGACAACAAACCTATTATCTTTAATTCCTTGTATTTTATTCTGGTTTATAATTTAATATTTATTAAATGAATTTGCTTTCTTCCCTTAATAGATCCTCACTTTTAGAAGAATTATCATCCAATGAATATGACTTATTGATAATAGGAGGGGGAATTACTGGGGCAGGCATTGCATTAGATGCTGCATCAAGAGGAATAAAAACAGCGCTTATAGATAAACAAGATTTTGCAGCTGGAACAAGTTCGCGTTCCACTAAGTTAATACATGGTGGGCTAAGGTATTTAAAACAGTTTGAAATTAACCTGGTAAGGGAGGTAGGCAGGGAGAGGGCCATTGTTTATTCCAATGCTCCTCATTTAGTTGTGCCTGAAAAAATGCTTCTTCCTATTATTAAAAATGGAAATTATACCAAGCTGGCAGCATCAATCGGGTTATTTGTTTATGATTTTTTAATACGGGTGAAAAAAGAGGATCGGAGAAAAATACTTTCTAAAGAACAAACCCTGGAAATAGAACCCCTGCTAAGAAAGGATATTCTAAAAGGCGCTGGTTTATACGTTGAATACAGAACGGATGATGCACGACTTGCAATTGAAATTATTAAAACAGCTGCTAAATACGGAACACATGCTGGCAATTATTTGGAGGCTAAAAAATTTATTTACGATAATAAAAAAATAATAGGCATTGAATGTGAAGATTTAATATCCCACCGTATATTAATTATAAGGGCAAAACAAATTGTAAATGCTACAGGTCCATGGGTAGATGAAATCAGAAAACAGGATCTTTTTATAAAAGGAAAGTATTTACATCTCACAAAAGGAGTACATTTAGTTGTTCCGAGTGAAAAACTACCTGTTAAACAATCTGTTTATTTCGATGCTCAGGATGGAAGAATGTTGTTTGCAATTCCACGTGGAAACATTACTTATTTTGGTACAACGGATACTGACTTTATAGGAAAACTGGAGGATCCTGTTATAACCAAAACGGATGTAAATTACCTTATTGACTCAGTTAATTTTATGTTCAAGGATTGTAAGCTTACCATTGAAGATATAATTTCAAGTTGGGCAGGTTTAAGGCCATTAATACATGAAAAGGATAAATCACCCTCTGAACTATCACGCAAAGATGAAATTTTTATTTCTCCGGCAGGATTAATTTCAATTGCCGGAGGTAAGCTTACCGGATACAGGAAAATGGCGCAAAGGATAGTGGATATTGTAGTTGAAAACCTAAATCAATTATCCGGATTTACGAAAGTTAAATGTAAAACAGAACAAATTGTAATTAGTGGTGGGGAATTTCAAAAACCCAGTCAAGTAAATGACTATATTCAGGAAGTTTTCCAAAAGATAAAAAACAAGGGTTTAGGGAAAAATAAAGCTGTAAGCCTGGTTCGCACTTATGGCAAACAAACAGATTTGATTTTAAATAAATTTTTTGAATTTAATGATTCAGATCAGGAAATAGCGCTCGCTAGGGCAGAATTATGGTTTACCGTAAACAATGAAGCTGTTCTGCATTTACATGATTTTTTTGTAAGGCGAACAGGTAAACTCTATTTTGAAGTATCAACAATTTCTAAGCTTTTGCCTATGCTTTTATTGGATTTGAAAAACTACCTGAACCTAACAAATGAACAAGCTAAAGCTGAAAGCGATGCAATGCATGCAATTGTTAACGAAGTTACAAATTTTAAATAATACAAGCTTATTCTATGTTGTTTTTTGTGGAGTATTTCACAAATAACCTGAGTTCGATTTAAACAGCAGTGATCTGGTCAGTTTTATTTGATTATAAAGTCCAGGTAATCTGTATGGCCCTCTGTGACTTTACCTTGTAACTCTGTGAAATAATTGAGTTCAGCAATATCTGAGCCGATTCCGCTTTTTTATTTTACACAAAGAACACAAAGGAATCACAGAGTTGCATTGAATGCGTAAAAGGAAAATAGGTTTATTGCTTTTTTAAAAAAATAAATTAAAATGAAAATAATTTATTTTTCTAAACGCTAGAATTTTGTCTAATTAATAAAAGGTATTAATCCTCTAATACCCATATCAACTACAGTATCACCGGCTGCTGGTTCAAACCATCCATCCATATTGGCATCCTTCCATTCAAAGCTTTTATTGGTGGAAAGTGAAACAGTAATTACTATATCTTTATTTGTCATCGCTAATAATTGTAATGGAACAGTTTGTCCTTGGGGATTAATAAATTCTCCGGTAACCACACAGGAACCAGCCGGGATAGGGGAGGTTGAGGCAATTGGATTTGGAACCGTTGTTGCTCCAGGAGGAGCCTGGCCTATGGATGTATATGTTGTGCCATAAGCGGTAGTTTCAAAACCCCAGAATCCTTGTGGTTTATTTTCATTTACCTGCACCGGTTGGTTCTTAATGTTGTAACTGGTTATAAAAGTATTGTACCCAATAAAAGAGGCCAGTGTTCCGGAACCATAATAAATATCTGATTTGTACTTAATATCGTAATTTTGGTAGGCAAGGGAAACTCTTAACCATTCATAATTTCCTTTAGGAATATCTTTTAAAGGAATGGAAAAAAATATTTCTCCGTTTCCTTTAATAATTGCCTTTGAAAAATCAATTGCTCTGGTTCCCCCTAAAGTTGTTTCTTCATTTTTATAAATTACAGTTCCTTGTCCTAAAGCTGTGTTTTTTGTGGGTGCAAGTTCAATGTAATGGGCACTCATTTTATTGAACACAGGTGATTGAGCTGAATTTGTGCTTGGAATGGTGGAAACATTTCCGAAATTATTAAGCCTAACCTGAGTGGAATCAAATTGGAATTTAAAAATTAACTTAGGCTCTTCCTTTACTGGATCTGGATCTTTATCTTTTTTACAACCGAAAAAAGCAAGTGTAACTAATGCAATTAGAATTAATTTAAATAACTTCATAAGTATAGATTTAAATATCAAAGATAATAATATTGAATAATATACACACTTTCAATCAATAATTTTACAATACCATGTTTGTTTTTTGTTTAGATTCTCAATATAAATTTAATTTTTTCTTTACGCCCTTTAAGTGAATACTATGAATTTTGTGGATTTTGTAAATGCAGCTCCGCTCTTTTGCTTTGTTTGATTTTTTTTTGCGCCTTTGCGAAAAACTTTGTGCCTTTGCGTGAAAATGGTATTTCCTTTTATTAATAATCGGTTTAAAATTTCACGCAAAGGCGCAAAGAGATTAGCGCAAAGGGCGCAAAGAATTTGGAGTGTTTTTTTATTGCAGCTTCTCGCATTTTTTTATTTGATTTTTTTTTGCGCCTTTGCGAAAAACTTTGTGCCCTTTGCGTGAAAATGGTATTTCCTTTTATTAATAATCGGTTTGAAATATCACGCAAAGGCGCAAAGAGATTAGCGCAAAGGGCGCAAAGAATTTGGAGTGTTTTTTTATTGCAGCTCCTCACATTTTTTTATTTGATTTTTTTTGCGCCTTTGCGACAAACTTTGCGCCCTTTGCGTGAAAATGGTATTTCCTTTTTTTAATAATCGGTTGAAAATTCGGGGATTCAGAAGTTAATAGCCTTTAAATGTTGTTAGAAATATTTTCATCCTGACTCCATTTAATTCAATTTTTTCTTGAATAACTGATAATAATTCGCTTTAATAGTTAGTTTCTTGCATTATATTCAAAAAATCAAGTCGAAAAAAAAGCAAAATCATTAGTTTAAAAGAATAAATTTTTTCAGTTTTACAAAAAAATAAAAATTATGGATTTCGGTATTGTGAATGAAAAGGTATTGACGATAATAAAAATGAATGAGCAATTATCAAGGATCACCTACAACGATCCAAATTATGATCAGCTAGAAGATAAGGTTTATGAAATTCAGGATGAAGTAAATGACAAATTTGGCGATTACTTTGAAGATATAATGGAGGATGTTTATAAGGAATTAGGATGTGATGATGATGTTTTGAATTTCACCGATTACATCGCTAAATCCTATACTGTTTCTGGAGAAAAAAATCCGGATGGTTCATTGAAATTTGAGGAAGCGCCCAATGATTGTATAATTATCAGGATTAGTCCAAAGGCATTAAACGGAAAATCAATCAATGCAAAAATTTATTTGAAACCAAATCCGCTTAGAATTGGTTTTGCAATTGAAAAGCTTGAACGCATTGTTTGGAACAGTGAACAGCTTTAATTCTTATCTCTAATTTACCGGGAGCTTTAATGTGAAGAATGCTAAAAATAAACAGCATTAAATTCGTAAATTGTTAGCCTAGTTTTATTATTTCCTAAATTAAATCAGAATTTAATGAACAAACAAAAAATCTACTGGATCTGCCAGGTTTCAGGATGGTTTCTGTTTGTTCTATTAAACAGTTTTTTTATTCAACTCGAACAAGAGCTAAGTTCCCAGATTATTACTGGACTTGTTGTTTCTTTTTTTATTGGAATAAGCACTTCTCATGTATACAGGAACTTTATTATTCGTTCCGGGTGGTTAAAATATGGCTTTATAAAGCTTATTCCGCGCTTTATTATTTCCTCGCTTATTCTATCGCTTGTTTATTACCTGCTTTACTTTTCTATTATCTCATTTTTATATGAACCTACGCTCTCTGTTCCTAAATTAGCAGGTCTTTTTGCAGATATTCTCAACATTGCTTTCGTTTATTTTGTTTGGTCATTGATTTACTTTCTCTTTAATTTTATTGAAAATTATAAGAAGGAAGAAATTAAAAATCTAAAATGGGAGGCCAGTACAAAAGAAATTGAACTTAACAGGTTAAAATCCCAGTTAAATCCTCATTTTATGTTTAATGCAATGAACAGCATAAGAGCTTTGGTGGATGAAAATCCTCAAAAGGCAAAAAATGCTATCACCCAACTTTCAAATATTTTGCGCAACACACTTCAAATGGGCAGGAAAAGACTAATTTCTTTTGATGAAGAATTAAGCCTGGTAAGAGATTATCTTGGGCTGGAATTTACCCGGTATGAAGAGCGGCTAAATGTGGAATATAAATTGGATCCTTTGTCTATACAATTTAAAGTACCCCCATTAATGATTCAAACAATTGTTGAAAATGCCATTAAACATGGTATAGCAAAGCTCATAAAAGGAGGGAAGATTGAAATTCAAACAGCCGTTAAAGGAGATTTTTTATTCATCACTGTAATAAATGATGGAAAATTAAAGGAAGAAATTAATCAGGAAAAAGGTTTTGGAATAAAAAATACGATTGAAAGATTAAGTTTGTTATACGGAAATAATGCTACTTTTAATATCAGAGGTTTAAATGAAAATAAAGTAATTACAGAAATTAAAATACCAAAGTATTATGAAAGCACTGATAATTGATGATGAACGTCTTGCCCGGCAAGAGTTAAAATCACTTCTTTCTGATTATTCTGAGATAGAGATTATTGGTGAGGCGAACAATGCCGATGAAGCCATTGAACAAATTAAAGAAAAACAACCCGATCTTATTTTTCTTGACATACAAATGCCAGAAAAAAACGGTTTTCAAATGCTTGAACAATTAGATGCTGTTCCTTATGTGATTTTTGTGACAGCTTATGATGAATATGCCTTAAAAGCATTTGAAGTAAATGCACTGGATTATTTATTAAAGCCCATTCAAACAAAAAGACTTGATGAGGCGTTAAAAAAAGTAATGCAAATTGAATCCAAAACCAAGGTACATGTTTATCCTGAACATTCAATAATTCAGGGATTGCTGGGAGAAAACGACCAGGTTTTTGTCAAGGACGGAGAGAAATGTTGGTTTGTGAAACTATCAGAAATACGTTTGTTTGAATCTGAAGGAAATTATGTTAGGGTTTATTTTAATTCCAACAGGCCATTGATATTAAAATCACTTAACAGTCTCGAAGAAAGATTGGACAGTAAAGCTTTTTTCAGGGCCAGTCGAAAACATATTATTAATTTAAAATGGATAAGTAAGATTGAAAGCTGGTTTAATGGTGGGCTTATGGTAACCCTTGAGGGTGGTGAACAAGTTGAAATATCAAGAAGGCAATCGGCTAAATTCAGAGAAATGATGAGTCTTTAATGGAATTTTTTTATGAATACGGCCTCTGGGGTCTTTTTTTTGCAAGCTTTTTTGCCGCTACCTTGCTTCCCTTTGGTTCCGAAGGAGTATTAGCAATTATGATTGCCACTGGTTTTGATCTGTATACCTGTTTATGGGTTGCAACGGCAGGAAACTGGCTTGGAGGCATGAGTTGTTATTTTCTGGGTTTTATTGGAAAATGGGAATGGATTGAAAAAGTATTGAAAATAAAACCTGAAAAAATAAAAAGCATTAAAGTAAAACTGGATAAATATGGTAGTCTAATGGGTTTGTTTACCTGGCTTCCAATAATTGGCGATCCTTTAGCTGTGGGTTTAGGGCTAATGCGAAGTAACCTTGCTTTAGTTTCAATTTTTATGTTCGTAGGTAAGTTCCTGCGGTATATTGTTTTAGCCTACGCAACGGATTTAGCAGTTTAATTATAAGAAAAACGACTGTCGGTCAAGGCTTTCAAAAATTCTTCAATATCCGTTATTTCTTGCTCGCTAAGGTTTAAAGGACTTAGCATTAAACTATCTTCATTAATCCTGTTTTTGACAAACTTATCAGGCTGGTTATAAAATTCAATACTTTCTCTTAATGTTGTAAACATGCCGTTATGCATATAGGGAGCTGTAACAGCAATGTTTCTCAAACCCGGAACTTTAAATTTACCTAAATCGCTACTGTCTTTTGATATTTCAAAACGACCAACATCATTAAATTCTAATCCGTTAAAAAGACCTATATTCTTAAATTCATTTCCAGTGAAATCTGGTCCAAAGTGACAATCGAAACATTTGCCCTTAGTATTAAAGATTTCCCTTCCCCTGATTGCAGATTCATTCATTGCTCCTTCATTTCCATTCATCCATCTGTCAAAGGGAGAGTTTGCTGTTCCAAGTGATTTTTGAAATTCAGCAAGGCTAATTCCTATATTCTCCTTACTTGCTTTGCTTTTAAAAATTTTCTTAAATAGCCTGGAATATTCAGGGTTATCATTTAATCTTTTTATAGCTTCAGTAATTGGCAAACCCATTTCATCAGGATGTTCAATAGGCATTAAAGCCTGCTGTTCTAGGGAAGATGCTCTTCCATCCCAGAAAAAACTCGACATCTCTTCCACATTCATAACAGTAGGCGTGTTTCTTTTTGTTTTAATTGAATCAACACCAAAGCTTAAAGCTACATTATCTGAGAAAGCAAAATTGGGTTTGTGGCATGAGGAGCAACTAATTGAATAATTCTTTGAAAGAATTGTGTCGAAAAATAATTTTTCACCTAGCTGAGAAACTGTTTTGATCTTTATATTCTTGCTTTTAACACCAGGATTATTAGTAAATGCTGCTAAAAACACAAATCCTATCAACAGTACCAGCAATGTTAAAGTCCGTGTCAATTTTGTTTGTTTTTTGTGCAATGATACTAAAAATAATTAAATTATTGGATTTTACAATGCATAACTTGGGACTTAGCTTGTAATTTTAATGTGGTATTTGAAAGGAATAGCGTTTTTTAAACCAGGCCTGGTTTCTCATTTCCTGTACTTTTTTTCTTCCAATTTATAAAAAAAGACAAAAATATTTTTTGATAATCTTTCTTCTTGTTTGATTTATCTTCTCTAAATACAGATAGGTAGAATTAATGAATTTTGAAAGCTTATTTGTTTTAAATTAGCTTTAACAATAGGAATTATGGAACCATTAATAATCCCGGGCACAGAAATATGTCCGGATGTTAGGCTTGATGTTTTAAATAATATTTTTGAAATTAAAGGTAAATCAATACCTCCTGATGGAAAAACCTTTTACGAGCCTATTTTGGATTGGTTGAAAATATATTCCTATAATCCAAACCAAACAACCAATTTTAGATTTAATTTAGAATTTTTCAATATTACATCTTCTAAAATGCTATTGTTTATTCTCTATAAACTCAGCGATATTCACGCTTCTGGCTTTAATGTTAATATTACCTGGTGTTATGGTGATGATGATATGTTTGAGGTTGGTGAGGATTATGCATACATGATCAATATCCCCTTTGATTTTATTGCAAATCCTGAAAAAACAGATTCTGCAGCCTAAATACTTTCTTAATTTTTTGGCTTGATTCCTTTAGCTATATTTGCACCTATTAATTTTTTCTTGCACAATTTTTTTCTGTAGTTATTTGTATGCGTGAGGATTTGAAAAGGATAATGGTTATTGCCCACAGAGGTTCCTCTGCAATTGCCCCGGAAAACACAATTTCTGCTTTTAAACAAGCAGTTATTGAAGGTTCCGATATTATTGAACTAGATGTGCATCAATCCAAGGACGGTGTGGTCCTTTGCATTCATGATGAAGAACTCTCAAGAACAACTACCGGTAAAGGCAAAGTAATTAATTTCACTTTCGAAGAACTAAAACTATTTGATGCGGGTGTAAAATTCAGCCAAAAATTTAAGGGAGAAACAATTCCTTCACTGGAACAGGTTCTGGAAGAAATAAAATTACCAATTTTAATAGAAATTAAAAATGCAACAGGTTATTATCCTGAAATTGAACAAAATATTATCAATTTGCTTAAAAAACACAATTCAATTAATAGATGTATTATTCAATCCTTTGAAAACAGTATACTATTTAAAATAAGAGAGTTGAATGATCAAGTTGAACTTCATAAGTTGGTGTTGGGGAATCTACCTATTGTACCCTTTCATATTGACAATAAACTTAAAAGGGGTGAAATAACGGAATATTCCAATGTAAAGGCAATTAATCCTAATCATAAATTTCTTTCAAAAAACCTTGTAGATCAAATTCATAAAAATGGCCAAAAAGTATTTACCTGGACTGTTGATGATGAGTCAGATATGATTAAGGTAATTGGATTTGGTGTTGACGGAATAATTACCAATTACCCTGATCGTCTTTTAAATTTACTTTAGCCAATTAATTATTCCTTTTTGGATTTACTCCTTTTTTTTAGATTTTGTTTTCTTTAATGTAGATAGATTATTATCTTTAATTGTGTTTTTTAGTTATAGAAAATAAAGCTTTTCCATTTTTTAAATAATCCAAATGTCATTTTTTGATACTTTATTTAATCAATTTTTTTCAAGAGAAAACAAGGTCAAAAGCATTGATATAAGTGAAAATCTGCTTAGATCAGATAAATATATTGCCGCTTATCAAAAGTGGCGAAATTCCACAAGGCCAGTTGAATTCAGTGAACAAATTGCCAAAGCATATCAATTAAAAAAAGCAGGAGTAGAAGACAATATACATGTCTCACTCTATAATTCTGTTTACGCAAACGGGTTCTTTTTCACAATTAATGATGCAATGGATGAAAATGAACTTGAATTTATTTTCGATTATTTTAAAGAAAGGGTATTAGATATGGGATATTTTCTTGCAACATCGGATAGACGTATTCGTGAAAAAAACAGCCAAATCGAAGAAATACAAAAGCATTTTTTGAAACCAAAAAACAAAATGAATGAGGATTTGTTGGAGCAATTGTATGGAAATGTACTGATAGAATATGTTAAAATTAACGGGATTTCAAGTTATATTAAAATAATGGCCAATGTATATTCTGATTCAAAATTTAAAAAACCACTAGGATTTGATGAATTCATGGAAAAATTGCCAGGTAGAGATTAAAAGTTATTTTTGCAGTCAATAAAATGGATTTTATGAGAGTTGTAGATGAAATACCGCATGAATTATTTAAAATAACTGTTTTTTCCTGGAATGCCAAATACATTATTAAATTTGAACTAGATAATTTTGAGCAGAGTTATAAAATTTCTGAAAATGATGTTTCTGGTATAGAGGAATTAAAAAACAGTGTAAATGAAACATTTTTAGATGAAGTGTTCGAACATTTTCTAGCCATGAGAAAATCTTTTGGAAAAGCAATTCAACTGAAATAATGAACATACTTTTTAATCAAATAATTAGTTTTTATTCATAACAAATAAAAAAAAACAAAGTGAAAAATTTACCATATTTAATAAATTTCGTGCTTTTAGCGGCTATAGGCTTTTTATATTACCTGCATTTTTCAACTACTCAAAACCCTGTTTCAATGGAACTTCCTCTACAACAGGAGGGTGAAGCACCAAGCAATATTCTCTCTGGAACTGGAATTTATTATGTTAATACTGATTCCCTTTGGGTAAATTATGAATTGGTAAAAGATGCACAGGATAATCTTAAAATCGAAAAATTAAAACTTGAAAGCCAATTTAAAACAAAATTAAGTGCTTTTGAAAAAGAATATATAGATTTACAAAATAAGGCCGGCAAGGGATTAATTACAATGGAAGAAGCTCAACGAAAAGAGGGAGAGTTAATGGAAAAGCAACAAAAACTTTTGGAGTTAAAAGATGAACTGGCATTGAAATTTATGGAAATGGAGCAGGAAATGAATGAAAAAATTCAAATAGCCATTTATGAGTACCTAAATAAATTCAGGATGCAGAATGATATTAATTTTGTATTGGGTTACAACAGAGGTGGAGGAGCAGTTCTGATCGGAAATGATTCTCTTGAAATTACCAATTCAATTGTAAGCGGTCTTAACACCGATTATAAAGCCCAGCAATTAACTGAAAAAGTTAAAAAATAAAGCTCGAATATTAAATTTTAGTTTTACAATGTGGCAGCAACAAAAATTAAAGTCATATATGTTGCAAATATAGCCCCTGTACCAATAATACTTCCTAAGGCTGCTTTTTTCACACTTTTCAGTCTGTATTGGTCTTTATATCCTTTCATATAATCAGGATTTTTCATTAAGGTAGGATCTGAAACAATTTTTGGGCTAGGATTAGGATTTGAAGATGAATATGCCAAAATAACTATCGGTAGAATGGGTAAGCAAACTGGGGATATGCCCCCAAGGCAAAAGGGAGTTGTGCCGGAATAATATTTTTCTACATCTTCCTTTCCTTTAAAATAGAGATCTGTTGTAGATGATTTACCAATTGCTTCTATCTCAGTATCTAAATGGCCAGGAAAAACCTCTTTTGTTCCATTTGCATATTTTATCATGAACACTTCAAGCAAGGGGAGTGAGGCATTTAATCCACTTGGTCTGTTGAATTCCACATATTTAATGCCTATTTCAATAATTTTTCCAGTTAATATTTCTCCGTTTACGGTAATAATTGTGTCCTGGCCTTTTACAGAAAAGGAAATTGAAAATAAAGCAAGAAAGATAAATAAGATAATTTTCATTTTTTTTAATTTTTACGCATATTAAAGCCCAAAACAATACTGTACCTTACTCCACCAGGAGAAGCCACTACAGCAAAATTAACCGGGAAATTAATTTCAGAATTTCTAAGATTTATTCCTGCTGCAAATACCATAGCAGCTCCGGATAAAGAAAGATTTGGCCCCATGCCCAATTCAATACCAGATGGTCCTCTCATACCAATTAGTAAGCTTGCCGTAGGTAGAAAAAGTCCTTGTTCAAGACCACCAATGAGTGGAATAAACTCAACAACCCCTGTGGTTCCAGAAGGCAGAGTGAAAAACTGGGTCTCAAACTGCCAACCAAACAGGCTGAGGAAAGGAACGGCATTAAATTCATCCTTTAATCTATTGGCAGTCCTACCAGGTGATATATAAGTGAACCCAAGCCTTGGGCCACTTAAATTAACTGGTCTTATTGTATGGGGATATTCCTGTGGTTGTGCTGGATGCGGCTTATCAGCTTCAGGAATTGCTTTTTCAACCTGTGGAGTTTCCTTTCCAAATTTCTCAGTAATTCCATTTTGGTAGGTTATAAGGAAAATATCGCTTTTGGCTAAATAAATAAGAGGGCCATCAGGATTATCAAAACGTTTGTATTTTATTTCATTCGGAGTTATTTCTTTTACTAATGCTTTAATTTCTTCACCGTTTTTTTTTGTAATTATATCTTGCGCAAAGGAGGGAAAAGCAAGAAAAAAAACAATAATAAAGGAATAGTTTTTCATTTTTTTGTTTTTTGTAATACAAATGTATATATCTATTTTAGATTAATAATAAATTATTGAAAATAAGAAATAATTTTGAACTTTTCCATTATTTAATGACTTCATAATGAATGAATTTCGACTTTTATTTTTTTATTGTTTTATAACATTTTCCTGATCCAATCACACATAAATCTACACATTAATTTTGTATTATTCTAAATATTAAATATTGATTTACCAATTGTAAAAATAAAAAGTGTGATAAGTACAATTCCAATTAAATTCAAAATAAGTCCTGCTTTTAACATGGAATTAATTTTTATTTTTTCGCTTGCAAAAATCACAGTATTTGGTGGTGTGGCAACGGGAAGCATAAAAGCAAAAGATGCTGAAAAAACAACTGGAACCATTAATAATAAGGCATGAGTTCCTGCACTCACTGATACTGCTAAAATTATAGGTAAAATAAGATAAGTTGAGGCGGTATTGGAAGTTAACTCAGTAAAAAAAGTCATGAAAGTGCATAGTAAAATAACCAGAAGTACAGGGTGCAGAAGATTTACAGAAGTTAATTGAGAGGCAATCCATCCTGAGAGCCCGCTATCTGAAATTCCTTTAGCAAGGGCAAACCCTCCACCAAAAAGAAATATAATGCCTAAGGGCATTTTTTGAACTTCCTTCCAGCTTAGTATTGTTCCCTTTTTAGAACTTGGAAATAAAAACATAATGCTTGCCATTGCCATGGCAATTGTAGAATCGGTAATGTAAGCAGGATTGTCAAATAAATTGCTCCATCCCTTTAGTTTAAATTGATCAATAGTAATATCACCCCTGAAAAACCAAAGTAAAACGGTAATTGTAAAAAGGCAAATAATTACTTTTTCTTCAAATGTAACTTGGCCTAATTCTTTATATTCTTGTTTGCATCTGCTTAAATCAGTTATTACTGGAGGATTGTTTTTGAAAAAGAGAAATCTGAGAGTGAAAAATGCACAAGTAAAAAAGACTATTGCAACTGGAAAACCAAACATTATCCAGGTTGTAAAACTAATTGGCACTGCATCAGGAAAAGCCTCATTGTAAAAACCCATAAAAATCATGTTAGGAGCTGTACCAATAAGTGTGGCAGTGCCTCCAATTGAAGAGGCATAAGCCAGGCCTAAAAGAAATGGAGTAACGTAAGGAGAATCATTATTGCCTGGAGTTAGCTCAAATTGTGATGCAACAGCCAATACTGCAGGAAGCAGCATCATTGTTGTTGCAATATTTGAAATCCACATGGAAAGCAAAAATGAGGCTGCCATTATCCCAAACAATATTTTAGAAGGAGTAGCTCCTACGGATAGTATAATTGCAAAAGCCATTCTTTTATGAAGGTTCCATTTTTCAATTCCAAATGCAATTAAAAATCCTCCAATAAAAAGGAATATAATCTCATTGGTGTACATGGGAGCCACACTTCTCATATCCATTATCCCCAAAAAAGGAAACAAAGACAATGGCAAAAGTGCAGTAAAATACAAGCTAACAGCTTCAAATATCCACCAAATTGCCATCCATGATGCAACACCTGCCATTTTTGCCATTAATGCATCACCATTGGCCTGGAGCATTAAAAAATACACAACAAAACCAACAAGAGGACCGGATACTATTTTCAGTATTTTCATTTTATATTAAAAAAAATCGGCTAAAATGCAGGTTTTTAATTTACCTTATGCTTTTAGTATCAAAAAAACAAATCCGGTTTAATTGAAGGAAATTAGGACTTCATGTTAATATATTGAAGAGGAGTTTCAAAATCACTGTTTCTACAAAGTGAAATAATTGCTTGTAAATCGTCAATTTTTTTTGCTGTAACCCTAATTTGATCATCCATAATCTGGGCTTGTGCCTTTAATCCACTTTCCTTAATCCGTTTTATGATTTTTTTTGCAGCTTCCTTATCAATTCCTTCTTTAATTTTAATGTCTTTTCTTATCATATTACCGGAAGCATATTGTTCCTTACCAAAATCAAGACTTAGTGGATCTAGTCCTTGCTTGATCATGCGGGAACGAATAACATCCTCAATTGCTTCTATGCGCATTTCATTTTCTGTAACTATTGTTAAAGAATAGTTTTTTTTATCAAGTTCAATACTGCTTTTTGATTCACGAAAATCATATCGTGTTAAAATCTCTTTTTTAGCTGCATTTATTGCATTATCAAGAGTTTGTGCATCTATTTTACTAACAATATCAAAGGAGGGCATACGTTTTTTTTTGTAAAATTACATTTTTAATCCAAATGAAAAAAGGATAGTAAAAAATATGGAATTACTTTTAGAAAATAAAAAAAACAATATCAGGTTTAATAGAATTACTTTTGTCGAAAATTGTGTATTTGATGAGTTTTTATATTTTTAAAAAAGTGATCAAAAAGACATACTTCCTATTTTGCTTTGCATTTATATTAATCCATGGATGTTCAGAACCCAGCAAAAAAGACAAAAAAAATTTTGATCCTTTTATTAATTCTGATTCAATTGTAGAAAACAAGAAAAGGAATGAAATTATTAAGGATGAAAGTCAAGATGATTCTTTGTTAATTTTTCAAAAACAATATGAGTATACAGAAATAGAATTAAACCTACTGAATTCAGGTTTAGTAGATATCCAGGTTGCAGACTCCTCTATAATAGTTGATTTAAGATATTCAAGTACTAATAATTTTATGGGAAGTGATGTTTATGGAGAGTGGAACAGGGCTTTTTTACAACCTGAAGCGGCTGAAAAATTAGTAATTGCCCAACATTTATTAAAATCGAAATTTCCTAAGTGGAGCCTGGTTGTTTTTGATGCAGTAAGGCCTGTAAGTGTTCAACAGAAAATGTGGGAAATGTTAGTGATGCCAATAAATGAAAAAACAAAATATTTGTCAAATCCTAAAAACGGATCCTTGCATAATTATGCGGCAGCTGTGGATATAAGTATAATCAATGAAAATGGAGAAGAATTAGATATGGGTACAGCATTTGATTATTTCGGTGAACTTGCATATCCAACTAAAGAGAAGGAAATGCTGAAAATGGGAAAATTATCTGAGCAACAAATTAACAACCGGAAACTACTAAGAGATGTAATGGAAAAATCCGGTTTTTTCAATATTCAAACAGAATGGTGGCATTTTAATTCTTGCACAAGAATTGAAGCAAAACTGAGGTACAAAATTATTCAGTAAATTTTTCACATCCATTTTCTTTTAGTATACCTTCCAAATCTCACATAATTACTAAATTTTGCATTTACCTTATGTAATCTCAGCAAAGAAAATTGAATAATAAGAACCTTTAAACTTGTGTGTTCCTGTTTTTAGCTTTAGTTTCGCAACAATTCCTATTTAATCTCCGAAAAACAGTAAAATATGTCTGATTATCAATTTGAAGAATTTAAAATGCCCGATATTTTTCAAAAAGTATTGAAAAATATTAAAGCTATCCTCCTTGTTTTAATTCTGGTTATTGCTGTTTTTTCAGCTTTTTTTCAAATTGGACCCGAAGAGGTTGGCGTAATAACCCGATACGGGAAATATTCCAGGACTCTAGAACCTGGTTTGAATTTTAAAATTCCGTTCATAGAAACATTATATAAAATTCCTGTTGAAAGACAACAGAAACAGGAATTTGGGTTTCGAACCACAAGTGCTGGAATTCAATCAACTTATACAAAATCAGGCACAAGTGAAGAATCCCTTATGCTTACTGGTGATCTTAATTTAGCAGATGTGGAATGGGTAGTTCAATATAGAATAGACAATCCCTATAATTTTCTTTTCAAGGTGCGTAATCCTGAAAAAACTTTACGTGATATTTCTGAGGCTGCAATGCGTCAGGTTGTTGGAGACCATACAGTAAATGAAGTTTTAACTGTAAGAAGACCCCAGGTAGCCAGTAATGTTCAGGACCTTATACAAAAATTAAGTACGGAATATTCCCTGGGAATTAAAGTTGAACAAGTGGTTTTGCAGGATGTAAACCCTCCTGATCAGGTAAAAGCAGCTTTTAATGCTGTAAATCAAGCACAGCAAGAAAAAGAAACACTTATAAATCAAGCAAAATCAGAATACAATAAGGTAATACCTAAAGCAAGCGGACAAGCCAAGGAAACAATTCAAATGGCAGAAGGTTATGCACTGGAACGTGTAAACATGGCCCAGGGTGAAGTTGCCCGTTTTAATGATTTATATAAGGAATACATTAAAGCTCCCGAAGTAACCAAGAAAAGGATTTACCTTGAAACCATGAGCAGTGTTATACCAAAACTAGGTCAGAAAATAATTACCGATAAAGGCGGGAATAATGTATTGCCTCTTCTTCAGATGCAAACCCAAAGCAATAAAAAAGAAAATTGATTATGGAAAAAAAGAAAATAATTGGATCATTAATACTTTTGGTGGTATTAATAGTTGTGCTAACTCAAAGTATGTACATTGTTAATGAAGAAGAACAAGTGGTGATAACTCAACTTGGAAAGCCAGTTGGAGAAGCCGTAATTGAATCAGGGATTCAATTTAAACTACCTTTTATTCAAACTGCGAATTATTTTGATAAAAGGTACCTTGAGTGGGATGGGAATCCAAATCAGGTAACTACAAAGGATAAAAAGTTTATTTATGTGGATACTTATGCACGTTGGCAAATCGTTGATCCACTTCAGTTTTACAAGAGGTTAACAAATGAAAGAGGAGCACAATCAAGACTTGATGATATTCTTGATGGTGAAACAAGGAATTTCATTGCAAACCACAACATTGAAGAAACCGTTAGAACCAGTAACAGGGAACCTGTTTTAACGGATACAATTAGCGAACCCCTTGGTGATTCCCTAATAAACATTTCTGTTGGTCGTGAAAAAATACAGCAAATGATTCTTGTCTCTTCTAACCAAAGGGCCTCTGACCTAGGTGTTGTTATTTTAGATTTTCGTTTTAAAAGGTTAAATTATGTTCAGGAAGTACAAGACCAGGTTTATAAGCGTATGACCAGTGAACGTTTTCGTATTGCTGATAAATTCCGATCAGAAGGGCAGGGGGAAGCCTCTAAAATTAATGGGGAAAAAGAACGTGAGCTTAAATCAATTCAATCTGAAGCATTTAAACTTGCAGAGGAGATTAAAGGTAAAGCAGATGCAAAAGCTGCATCAATTTATGCTGCTGCTTATGACCAATCGCCAAAATCAAGGGATCTTTATTCATTTTTGAAGTCTATGGAATCCTTTGAAAAAACATTTGATAAGGAAACTTCAATTATTATTTCAACAGACAGCGAGTTTTACAAGTATCTGAAAAAGATGGATTAATTGAGGACTATTTTTGAATTTAGAAAACTCAATTTTTTAAATTTTCACCCCAATAATACACACATCGTCCACTTGTTCGAGATTTCCTTTCCAGCTTTCAAAAACTGAATCTAAATATCCTTTTTGGTCTTCCAGAGATTTGTCTTGAATAGAAAGTAGTATTTCTTTTAGCTGTTTAATCATAAACTTTTTCCCTTTAACTCCTCCAAATTGATCGGCAAAACCATCTGACAATAAATAAATCGTATCATCTTTTTGCAGCTCAATTTCATGATTTTTAAACGGTTTTCTTTGCACATGTTTACCTACAGGTTGTTTATCTGCTTTTATTTCCGTTATTTTAAATGCATTGGTTAAAGATTCATCCTCTTTAGAAATTATCCAAAGAGAATTATTTGCCCCTGCATATTGAAGTTTGTTACCTTGTAAACGACAAAGTGCAATATCCATCCCATCTTTAACTTCGTCATCACTTTTTTCGAATTGCTCGATGATCAAATCTGTAATCTTATCAAGAATTTCTCCTGGGCTTGAAAGATTAAATTCTCTTATAGATCTGTTAAGTGCGTTAAAACATACTACACTAACCATTGCGCCAGGTACACCATGCCCGGTACAGTCTGCGGCAGCGAATAATACAGGAGTAGTTTCAGGATTCATGGTGCCAAATCCGGTTTTTGTTTGGTTAATATCAGAATGAACAATTGAAATGGGTTCCATCCAGTAAAAATCTCCGGCAACAATATCCTTTGGTTTATAAAGTATGAAACTTTGTGGCAAATATTTTTTAAACAGGTGATTAGGAGGTAGAATGGCTTGCTGAATTCTTCTTGCGTACCGAAAGCTTTCATTTAATTCATCAATTACCGACTTTAATTCAACATTTCTGAGGCGGAAAATTTCCTTATGCTGATTCATTATTTCTAATTCATGTTTGCTGTTAAGCTGCTCTATTTTCCTTGTTATTTCCTGATTGTGGACCTCTTCCTTGTATTTGTGATAATTTTTCAAATGTTTCAGCTCCAGGGCAAAATCGCCTGTTCTTTCATAAATAACTGAGAGTAATTTATGTGCCTCGAAAAGTTTTGGTATTAAATTCAATTCCTTTGACTTATCCACTGCCAAATTACCATAATGTAATGCATCCTTGAGGTTATCCTGTTTAAAATAAATTCCGGAAAGCTGGATATAACAGGTAATGGCAGCACTCCAAAAATTATTTTCAGTTCTTATTTTTAAGCTCTTTTTTTGGAATTCAAGGGCTTTATCAATATTATTGTTTTTGAGGTAATAATCTCCTAAATCAGCATATATTTTTGATTCAAGCATAAAGCCTCCCGGTTCTGTTAATTCCAGGGAACGGTTTAAGTAATCAAATGCTAAAGGCAAATCAGATGTTTTTAAATAAATACAACCTAACCCGTTTAACATTCTTGCCTTCATTAATTGATTTTCCAAATTTAATTTTAACCCTTTTTGGAAATAGTGTATTGCAATTTCATATTTTTCCAAAATCCCGTTCATTTCACCTGCCTGGTAATATGCATTATTCAGAAAATGATGGAATTCATTTTCTTTTTCGGTTTTTTCAAGAATTTCTAAAGATTTTTGTATGCTTATTTGGGCCTTTTCAAACTGTCCTAATGATTTATAGCAAATATTCAACAGGCAATGCGCTGCTCCAACAATTACTTTATCCCCTTGTTCAGAAAACATTTCAATTGCCGATAATAATTTATCAATGGCTTTAGTATATTCTGAACTGAATGTATACATTGCTCCTTCTGAAAAGGTTTGAAAGGATTCAAAACCAGGAATGTTTTTAAAAGTTATACTTGCCAAATGAAGAAGTTTTTTTCTTTCTTCAAAATTAAGCAGTGGCATTTTTTTGCCGAATAATGAGTAGAAGTTATAAAGCGCATCCGGGTTGTTATTAACCAACTCCAACTGATCTTTTAAAACATTAAAATTACTCATTCTCTCAATATTAGTTAAAAATAAAGGTCAGCAATCTTTTTTAACAATTTTATTAAATTTTAGCTACAAGGAAACAACCAAAGGCTTATGAGAGTTGGGTTGTGAAATAAAATTCGATGGACGGTAATCCTTCTCTTTGCCAATTCTTTTTAGGAACAAATAATGGGAGGATAAAGCACTGAAAAAGGTTGGTTTATCGTAATAAGGCAAATCATATTCAGCGGCTGTATCCTGAACAATTTTAGCAAGCGCTCTATAATGGATGCTGCATATGTATGGAAACAGGTGATGTTCGATTTGTTGGTTAAGCCCTCCAGTTAAAAAGCCCGCTAATGAATTTCCTGTACTGAAATTAGCAGTGGTATAGAGTTGATGAATGGCCCAGTCGTTTTCTAAAATCCCAGTTGGTTCAGGCCTTGGAAAATGGACTTCTTCAATACCATGAGCCAACATGAAAACTATGGCAAGATAAAAACCAGACACAAAATGCATGAGCAGATAACCACCTAATATATGCATCCAGGAAATATCCATTACTAATAAAGGGAGCACCAGAAAAATTGTATAATTTAAAAACTTATAAAAAAACAAAAAGAAATATTCTTTTTTTGGATGAATACTGTTATTGAAATTGCCTGCTTGATTTTTAAAAAATTTCACATAATCTTTGATAAAAACCCAGGAAATAGTAGCTAATCCATAAAAGAAAAAGGCATACAAATGCTGGTATTTATGTATAGGTTTTAATTTCTCGTCTGGGGAAATGCGAATTATACTTATTGGTGAAATATCTTCATCGTATCCATACACATTGGTATAGGTATGATGTGCTACATTATGCATGCTTTTCCACATATAAGCACTGGCTCCATTTAAATTGTAAGTATGTTTTAGCAAATTTGTAAGCCATTTTTTTGAAGTATAAGCCCCATGAATTGCATCATGACCTATGTTAATGGAAACAAGTGCAATGGATATGCCTAAAACAATCCAAACAAAATAAACAAATGCCAAGGGAATATTTCCAAAAATCAAGGCACAATATGAGCCAATCCATAATGAAAGTAAAAATATAGTTTTGAAAACCATTGCGCTATTAGAAAAAACAGAAATGTTTTTTTCCTTGAAATAATCTTGAACACGCTTTCTAAGCACTTTAGCAAAGTCATTTCCCGAAGGCTTGAATTTTAATGGTACAGGCATTTGATAAATTATTAAAAAACCAGAATCAATTTCTGGTAAGATTCAAAATTTTGTTTGAAGAGAAACTAATCCCATTTGCTGCAAATTTAACCAAAGTAATTATATATCAAACTTCACAAATTACAGTAAATATTAAAAATAAATATATTGTGCTAACCTAAAGGTGTTGGCATGCGCCTCAATAATATCATTTATTTTTTCTGAGTAACCACCGCCCATGCTTACTACAACAGGAATAGAATTTATTTTACAGGTGTTTAAAACAATTTTATCCCTTTCCTTACATCCTTCTCTGGTTAACGAAAGCCTTCCAAGCCTATCGGTGGATAAAACATCTACTCCACTTAAAAAAAAAACAAACTCCGGTTGCACATCTTCAATAAGTTTTGCTAATGTTTCTTGTAATATTTTCAAATAGAATTTGTCATCCGTATAATCAGGTAAAGCAATATCAAGATCTGATTTTTCTTTATGTAAAGGAAAATTCTTTTCCCCATGCATGGAGAAGGTAAATACCTGTTTATTATTTTTGAATATTTCTGCAGTCCCATTTCCCTGGTGAACATCAAGGTCTATTACAAGAATTTTATTTAATTTCTTTTTATTCAGTAAATAATTTGCAGCAATTGCAATGTCATTTAGTAAACAAAAACCTTCTCCTCGGTTTGTAAATGCATGATGCGTTCCTCCAGCAACATTCATTGCAATGCCATGTATTAATGCATACTCAGCCCCCATAACTGTTCCACTCATTATACATGATTCTCTGTGCACCAATTCCTTAGAATGAGGAAAACCTGTTTTCCTAATCTCAGATTGAGTTAATTTAAGAGAACTTAATCTTTCCCAATAGGTTTTACAGTGTGTTGAAAGAATATATTCTTCATTAAGAAGGCCAGGTTCAAATAAATTATCTTTTGTTATAGTACCTTCATGTATCAGTTGTTGAGGCAAAAGTTCATATTTTAACATTGGAAAACGATGGCCATCAGGAAGGGAATGAGCAAAAATTTCGGACCATGCAATTTTCAACATACTTGAAAAAAAATAAATTTTAATAAATCTATAAAATTGAGCAAATCAGCATTAGATGTAACATGCTCTTCATTCTTTTTATTTTAAGTAAGTGTTGAAATCAAATAAGAACAAAGACCAAAAATTGCACTAAGGGCAATCCATTTAACCATGTTTATTTTATAGTGGTATAAAGCAACAACAGAAATAATAAGCCAGCCCAAGGAAATATAATGAATAGAATCAAAACTAATTCCTTTAGGAAACAGAACAGCTTTTCCAAGGAAAATGGTAAGATTAAGAATAACTCCAACAATTGCAGCAATAACAATTTCGAGTATTTCTTTAACTTTTTTATTCTCTTGTGTTTTTTCCATAATTGGAGCCCCTGCAAAAATGAACAGGAAACAGGGAAGAAAGGTATAAAAAACAGTTGTGGCCATAGCAAAAGTTCCCATAAGCAATGAGCCATTAAAATGGTTATATCCTGCCATAAAACCAACAAAGGAAAGAACCATTATTAAAGGTCCTGGAGTAGTTTCACCCAAGGCCAAACCATCAATCATTTGTAGCTCATCAAGCCAATTTAATTGTTCAACACTTACCTGAGCAACGTATGGCAATACAGCATATGCCCCTCCAAATGTAACTAAAGCAGCTTTTGTGAAAAACAGAGAGAGATCATTCCAAAATTTAAAGTCATTTGCAAATTTAAAAAAGATGAATAGAGGTAAAGCCCATAGTACAAATGTTACAAAAACTTGTTTTAGAAGATTACTAAATTTAAAGTCTGATAAGGGAGATAGAGAGTTTTGGTTTAAATAATAATCCTCCTCCCGCTCAATTCTTAAATCACTGCTGGCGTTTTTATTATGGAAAATCCCCGGTAAAAATTTACGAATGATTGCTGCTAAAACAACAGCACTTACAATAATTAATGGAAATGGAATATTGAAAAAAAAAATACTTATAAATGCACAGGCAGCTACAAAATAATGAAAATAACTTTTTAACGATCGCTTTGCTATTTTCAACAATGCCAACAGGACAATTGCAATAACAGCAGGTTTAACCCCATCAAACAGTGCATTTACCCAAGGTAGGTTTCCATATAAAACATAAATTATACTTAAAGCAAGTAAAATAAACATTGAGGGTAAAAAGAATAAAATTCCTGCTGCAAAACCTCCTTTTTTTCCATGCAATAACCAACCAATATAAATTGCCAATTGCTGTGCCTCCGGCCCAGGTAAAATCATACAATAATTTAGCGCATGAAAAAACCTGCTATTGCTTATCCATTTTTTTCTGTCAACAAGAAATTCATGCATTATTGCAATTTGCCCTGCAGGTCCGCCAAAACTTATAAAACCTAATTTTGTCCAAAATTTCAGGGCTTCTTTAAAAGCAGGTTTTTCCATAATCTTAATCAACAAATTAAATTTCGAGTAATAATTTCCTGAATTTTTGAATAAAAAAGCCATCCCATAAAAGATGGCTTTTTTATATATGTTTTAATTTGATAAAAATATACCTAATTTGATTTTTAGATTTGTAAATGAAAATCAACTCAAAGATATTTATCTTATTACTACAAGTTTTTCCCGTGTTAAATGAAAATCAAGACCATTTGTAAAACATTTCTCATAATTTTTAATTTAATAATCAAACTTATTTTATTTGTTTTTTTAATGATTTTAATCACATTAGCCTAGAATTCAGCTTTTTAATTCCATTTCTCAGTTTCATTCTTGCTTTTTTCCTCTAACCTGTTTTTCAATAATATCCCACATCTGTTGTGGAATATGATCAAATGCATTAAATTCACCTGCTCCATAAAGCCATTCACCTCCATCAATGGTTACTACCTCTCCATTTACAAAACCAGAAAAATCAGAAACTAAATAGGATGCAAGATTTGCAAGTTCAGAATGTTCCCCATATCTCTTTAGTGGAATTCTTTGTATTGGATCTAATATTTTTTTTATTTCCTCTGGAAACAAACGGCTGAAAGCACCTTCAGTAGGGAAGGGACCTGGTGCAATTGCATTTAACCTTATGTTATATTTTCCCCATTCAGATGCAAGTGAACGAGTAAGTGCCAAAACCCCAGCCTTAGCACAGGCAGAAGGCACTACATAGCCAGAGCCAGTAGATGCGTAAGTTGTTACTATGCTTAATACATTTCCCTTTTGTTTGTTTTCAATCCAGTGTTTTCCAAGAGCAAGAGTGCAATTGTAACTTCCCTTTAATACAATATCAACGATTACATCAAATGCTTTAGGACTTAATCGTTCAGTAGGACTAACAAAATTTCCAGCAGCATTATTTACCAGAACATCAATGCTTCCAAAAGTTTTTATTGCCTCGTGTATAACATTTTCTACCTGTTCATATTTTCTTACATCACACACAACTGCGAGTACTTTCCCGCCTGTTTCTTTTTCAAGTTCAGCTTTTGCTTTTTCAAGAACTTCCACCTTTCGGCTGGCTATTATAATATTTGCACCTGCATTTAAAAATGATTTACTCATAGAATACCCCAAACCCGTTCCGCCACCAGTAACTAAAATGGTTTTATTTTTAAGGGCATCTTTACTTAACATTTGTTCCTGCATTTTTTTTATTTTTAGATAGTAAGGAATCAAAATTAAGATTTTTATTAAAAGCAATGCATCAATTTTTTATTGATTTTTAAAACTTTTTAAAGATTTAAGCCTCAATTGTTTTAAGTTTGAAAAAAATACCTGCAATTTATTGCCTTAGGTTATTGTTATATTAATTAAATATGAATTTTATTCCCAAGCATATATTAAGTAAATCTACTTTTATAAGAAGTTCACAATGCCTTAAATCACTTCATTTATATAAGAACCATTATAATTTAAGAGACACAATATCCCTAAGTCAGCAGGCCCTTTTTACCAGTGGTACTGATATTGGCCTTTTAGCGCAGGGTATTTTTCCTGGAGGAGTGGATGCAAGTCCGGCTGATAGATTCAGATTTCAGGAATCTGTTAGCAGGACAATTGAATTAATTCAAAATGGTACTGAAATAATTTACGAAGCTGCTTTTCAATTTGATGGGGTATTAGCTGCCATTGATATAATGGTGAAGAAAAATGAGAAATGGTATGCCTATGAAGTAAAAAGCGCTTCAAAGGTTTCCGGAACTTATATTTTAGATGCTGCCCTTCAATATTATGTGATTACAAAAAGCGGCTTAAGGCTTGAAAATATTTCAATAATTCATTTAAATACCTCGTATATCCGTAAAGGAGAGCTTGAGTTAAGAAAATTATTCAAAGCTACCTCAGTTCTTGAGGAGGTTATTAGTAAACAGGAACTAATTAACACTAAAATTGAGCAGGCTAAAATTACCCTTGCTGATTCCATGGAACCCCCGGTGAAAATAGGAAAACATTGTTTTGAGCCTTATTCTTGTGATTTCATGGGACATTGCTGGAAAAATGTGCCTCAAGGTTCTATTTTTGAACTTGCAGGTATGCATAAATCAGATTTATTTGAAATGTATGAATCAGGTATTACAACAATCAAGGAAATACCTGAGGATTTTCCACTAAAAAAACTGCAAAAATTACAGGCTGAATATTTCAATAAAAATGAAGTTTTTATTGATCACCAGGGAATCGATAATTTTTTGGCATCTATAAATTATCCTGTTTATTTTATGGATTTTGAAACCTTTATGCCTGCTGTTCCAATGTTTGAAGATACTTCGCCATTTCAACATATTCCCTTTCAATATTCTCTTCATTATAAAAAGGACAGAACATCGGAAGTTACTCATAAGGATTTTATTGCACAAACAGGAAGCAATCCTTCTAATGCTTTCATTTTGAATTTGCTCTCTGATACCCAAAACAAGGGTGATATCCTGGTTTATAACCTTACATTTGAAAAAAGTGTTTTAAAAAAATTAAAAACTTTGTTTCCTGAATTTGAATTGCAAATCGATGAAAGAATAAGTAGAATGAAAGATCTTATGCTTCCTTTTCAGGACCTGCTTTATTACCATCCTAATATGAAAGGATCACATTCTATAAAAAATGTGCTTCCTGCTCTTGTTCCCGAATTAAAATATGATGAACTTACCATTAATAATGGAAACAATGCATCTGCGGCCTTTGAAATGCTGCAAAAGGAAACAGATAGTATTAAAATAGCTGAAATACGTGAGGCTTTGCACACATACTGTAAATTGGACACTTATGCAATGGTTCGAATTCTTGAAGTATTGGAAGGTAGGATTAAATAAAAAACTAAGACAAGTTTTTTATTTAATCCTAAAAGTTTAGTATTCTTTCTAAGAAATTAGTTCTAATATCTGCGTTTATTTTCAAATCTTTCATAAATCGACATGAACAAGGAAAGGAGTAAACTAAATAATAGGGCCCACCAGAAATTATCCACATAAAATCCACTGATTAAATAATCAGCAAAAAGAATAATTGCAGCATTTATTACTAAAAGAAAAAGACCAAAAGTCAGGATAGTTAATGGAATTGTAAATAATATTAGCAATGGCTTTAAAAATGCATTTAAAAAAACCAATACAAAAGAAACTATCAGGGCTGTTGAAATACTCTCCACATGTACGCCAGATAAAAGATATCCAATAGCTAAAACAGCAATGGAGGCAAAAAGAAGTCTTATAATAAATCTCATTTTAATTCTTGTTAATTAACAATTGTAAGTATTAGAAATAACTTTTAACATTCAACATATAGTTTTATTCAGCAGCAATTCTCATAAGTTGGGCACAAATCCAGGCACCGTATGTTCCAAGAGCATATCCAAAAACAGCAAGCAAAACACCAACTGGGGCAAGAGATGGATTAAAAGCAGAAGCAACAATTGGGGCTGAAGCAGCTCCTCCCACATTTGCCTGACTTCCCACCGCAACGAAAAAATAAGGAGCTTTAATAATTTTGGCAACAGTTAAAAGTACGGTTACGTGTACGAGCATCCAAATAAGCCCAACAACAAACAATCCAGGGTTACTTCCAATTGCCATTATATCCATTTTCATTCCAATAGTTGCAACAAGTATATAAAGCAAAACGCTTCCAATCCTAGATGCTCCTGCACCTTCTAATCTTTTTGCAGGGGTAAAGGAAAACAAAAGTCCCAAAGTGGTGGCAATTACAATTAACCAGAAAAAAGAAGAAGTAAGGCTAAATCTTTCCAATATTTCAGCTTGTGGATGATTCACCATTAATGGTGTTATGTAATCGGCCCCGAAATGAGAAACTGCCGTTGCTCCAAAACCAACAGCAAGAATAGTAATTGTATCTGCTAGGGAAGGAATTTTTCCTATTTCAGCCCTGTAGTGTTCAATTTTTTTTTGCAAAGTTACAATTGCAGAATTATCAGCTTTCAATACTTTATCCAATTTGTCAGACATTCCAACACCAAAAAGCAACACGGCCATCCATACATTTGCAACTATTACATCAACGGCTATCATTACTGAAAATAACTGATCAGAAGTTCCAAAAACCTCCTTCATAGCTGTTTGATTTGCACCTCCGCCAATCCAGCTCCCGGCAATGGTTGCCATTCCCCTCCAAACTGCATCTGGTCCGATTCCCCCAACAGTTTCAGGAGAAAATATTGAGGTAATTAGTATTGCAACGGGTCCACCTACAATTATTCCCAATGTACCAGCTAAAAACATTATTATGGCTTTTGGGCCAAGTTGTAAAATAGCTTTCATGTCAATACTAACACATAAAAGCACAAGACTTGCAGGAAGCAAATACCGGGAAGCAATTTTATACAACTGAGATTCTTCACCTGAAATAATATTAAAAGAATTTAGTAAAGCGGGAATGAAATAACACAATAACAAGGCCGGTACATATTTATAGAATTTTTTAAGCCAGGGGTGCGAACTTGAAGAAGTTTGAAAAACAAGGGCCAGGATGAGTAGCAAAATTCCAAGTACTACGGCATCATTTGTAAATAGTGGTTCCATTTTTAATTTTTATCCGGGGCAAAATACAAAATTATCTTAATTAATTACGGCAATTGTGTAATGAAAAATGACGTTCACCCTATGAGCGTTTTAACTTTTATAATTTAAAAATGAGATTTATTTTGAGATTTGAAATAATTATTCGCACTTTTGAAAACAAACCCAAACAATTAATAAGTGAACATAAAATAAACTGTTGAAAAAACTTTGACTGTCTATTTCTTTTCAGCTTTAATAAAAACCTATCCATGAAAATTAAAATTTATCATTTACTGCTTTTCATTTTCACAATTAATATCAGCGCGATTAAAGCTGATGAAGGAATGTGGCTACCCTTGTTATTAAAGCAACTCAATGAATCAGATATGCAAAGCAGGGGGTTGAAACTAAGTGCAGAAGACCTTTATAGTATAAACCGTTCCAGTTTAAAAGATGCAATTGTGCATTTTGGAGGAGGTTGCACAGGAGAATTAATTTCCCCCGAAGGATTAATGCTAACAAACCACCACTGTGGATACAGTCAGATTCAATCTCACAGTTCGGTTAAAAATGATTATCTAACCAATGGTTTCTGGGCTAAATCCAGAGCTGAAGAATTAGCAAATCCTGGTTTGACCGCAACTTTTATTATTAGCATGGAGGACGTTACCCAAAAAGTGCTTAAAGGTGTTTTAACAAACATGTCGGAATCCTTAAGAGACAGTCTAATTGCTCAAAACAGCCGGAGCATTGAAAAAGAAGCGGTTCTAGGAACACATTTTGAGGCTAAGATAAAACCTTTTTACAATGGAAATGAGTTTTACATGTATATTACTGAAACCTTTCGTGATGTAAGGTTAGTGGGGGCACCACCATCTTCAATTGGTAAATTTGGAGGAGATACCGACAATTGGATGTGGCCTAGGCATACAGGTGATTTTTCGGTTTTTAGAATTTATGCCAATAAAGAAAACAAACCTGCAGATTACTCAACTGAAAATGTTCCTTTTATCCCAAGACATTTTTTTCCTGTATCACTAAAAGGTGTTGAACAAGGTGATTTTACAATGGTTTATGGTTTTCCTGGAAGAACAAATCAATATTTAACATCCTATGCGGTTGATAATATTATGCATGTTTCCAATCCTGCTAAAATTAAAATCAGAACGACAAGACTTGATATTTGGGACAAGGAAATGAAAAAAAGTGATGAAGTAAGAATTCAATATGCTGCAAAATATGCCTCTGTAAGTAATTACCATAAAAAGTGGATAGGGGAGAACAGGGGACTTAAAAAGTTAAATGCTATTGAAGCAAAACGGAATTTTGAAACAAAATTTACTGATCGACTGGCTGAAAATCCTGACCATGCTACAAAATATGGATCTTTATTAAAAGATTTCAAAGTTTTATACGATCAACTTGATAAAATACAAAAACCTTATGATTATTTTGGTGAAGCTGTAATGGCTGTTGAAATAATAAAATTAGCCAATACTTTTATGGCTATTGCCGAATCAGCAAATAACCCTGCAAAAACTAAGGATGAATACCTTCAGCAATTGGAAAATTTAAGGGCTATTGGAAAAGGGCATTTTAAAAATTACAATGCGGTTACAGATCAAAAAATATTTACCGCTCTTTTAGAAATGTATCAAAAAGATGTGAATGCTTCAAACCATCCCGAAATATTTAAAACAATTGATAAAAAATTCAAAGGAGATTTTAATAAATATGCCCAATTTGTTTTTGATGGTTCAGTAATGAGCTCAGCTGAAAAAATTAATAAATTTATTGATGCACAGGAAGCTTCTGTAAAAAAGAATGGAACGTTTACAAAGGAAATGGCGAAGACGATTTCTCGCGATCCAGCTTATGAGCTTATGATAAGTTTTATTAAAAACTACAGACTTGTTATTTTACCGGAAATTACCCGGATCAACAATGAATTAAACCGACTGAACAGAACTTATATGCAAGCTTTAAGAGAAGTAATTCCTGAGAAAAAATACTATCCGGATGCAAATTCAACCTTGCGTGTTGCCTATGGAAAAGTTGATGGTTATGAGCCCGCAGATGGAGTTGAATATATTTATTACTCCACTCTTTCAGGAATTATGGAAAAAGAAAACCCCGAAATTGATGAATTTATAGTTTCTGACAAATTAAAAGAATTATATAAAAACAAGGATTTTGGACAATATGCGGATAAAAATGGAGAATTAAGGGTTGCATTTATAGCATCGAACCATACCACAGGTGGAAATTCAGGAAGTCCGGTTATTGATGGAAACGGATACCTTATAGGAACAAATTTCGATCGTAATTGGGAAGGCACCATGAGTGATATTATGTATGATCCTGAAAGAGTAAGAAACATATCAGTAGATATTCGCTATACTCTTTTTGTAATCGATAAGTTCGCAGGTGCTGGTTATCTTTTGAATGAAATGAAAATAATTAAATAATTTATTATTTTCATTTGAAATTTGATTTTGTTAGCTAAACCCTTTGGGGATTATTGTTGATTTTTTTTTTCATTCCAAATGTTTAATGCATTAAAACAAAACAAACAAGAGCTGTTGTTTATTTTCACAACTGCTCTTGTTTTTCGTTTTGCCTGGTTTCTAACTGTTTTTTTTATTAACCCCGATGGTTTTTATTTTTTTGATTCTCATGGCTATTTAGAATTAGGACAAAATATTTTGTCAAAAGCTGAATTTGGCAGATTTAGCGATGGCTATTTCTATAAAGAACATTTTAGAACTCCAGGTTACCCACTATTAATAAGTTTTTTCCTTGCCCTTTTTAAGGATTTATTGCCATTGGTTCTTTTCCAGGTGCTTTGTGCTGCTTTAATTCCAGTATTGCTTTATCTGATTACTATTAGACTTGAATTCTCGAGAAAAACAGCACTTATTGCCTCATTTTTAATGGTTATTGATTTTCCTTCAATCCTATTTGCAAGTACCATTCTATCCGAAACGTTTTTTGTTTTTGCATTCTTGCTCTCGGTTTGGTTAATTTTACTTGCTAGGAAAAAAAGCAGTTATACTTTCTTTGTTCTTAGCGCACTTACAATTAGTTTTGCTATTCTTATACGGCCAATAGCCATATTCTTACCATTTGTGATTATCTTATTAATCAGGTTTGAAATAAATAAAAAAATAATAGTTAAATACTTCGTATTTCTTTCTCTTTCTTATTTGCTTGTGTTCTTTTGGATGTACAGAAACAACCATGTTTTTGGTTTTAAATTTATAAGCACGGTTTCAAATGTTAATTTATTGCATTTTAGGGCTGCTGAAGTATATGCAAAAAAACACACCATAAGCATTCAGCAAGCCAGGAAATACTTGGAAAAGCAAGTTGTTGAAGAGTATGAAGAAATAAAAACTGGTTATTACAGAGTTGATTTAAAAAATGGTTTTGCAATCAGCAATAAAATAGCCTGGCAGATTATTTCAGAAAACCCTTTGCTGTTTATTAAACAATCCATGCAAAATGGATTCTTACTACTTTTAAAACCCGCTAGAAGCTTTGTTGACTATCAGTTAGGATTCCATGTTCAAGCTTTGGGGACTGGTTATAAATCTGTTGTTGAAAAAACTTCAACTTTTGCCCTTATTGCTAGTGTTTTCCAGATTATTATTTTAATGGTTACATGGCTGGCTTTTCTTGCAGGAGTATTTATATTATTTAAAGAAAAGAACTTTTCTTTATTGATCCCACTTTTACTGATAATACTGTACTATATAGTAGCATCATCAGGTACCGAAGCAGATGCACGCTTAAGAATGCCATTGATGCCCTTTGTTTTTATTATAGCTGCCAAAGGATTTGATGGAGTAAAAAAATTCAAGTATAATTAATTTTTTTAAAAAAAAAGTCATGCAGGTGCCAGTATTAAAGGAAAACAAAATATTTTTTTTTAAAAATTGGAAAATAAAACTACTCTAACCTTTTGTTAACAAACTTAGGACTACAGGATTTTTTTAAATAGCCCCAGATTTTTCAATCATTCTTGTAAACTATTTCCTTAGTATTTTAAAACTAAAGAGCTAAATATTCTTTCTGATTTAAATATTCTTTTATTCTAAAAAACAAAAGCACTTCTTCATTAAATATAAATCAGAACTTCCTATCTTTGACACCATAATGGTAGCTAAAACAACAAAAATAGACTTTGAAAAAACTGGCTTTTTTTCGAAAATTATAGTTGATTATCTTAACAAAGATGAAAAACTTGAGCCTTTTTTTAATTTTTATCCAGAACCATCTTCCTTTGAAAAGGCCCTGAAAAAGAAAAAATACAACTTTGACCGTACTATTTTGGCTGATGTTATTACCAAACAAAATGTAAATGCAGAAATAAATATCTCTCAAAGTTCACTAAAAAACATTGATTTACTTAAAAGCAGCAATACCTACACCATTACTACTGGGCACCAATTGTGTCTGTTCACAGGACCCTTATATTTCATTTATAAAATTATTACATGTATTAATTATGCAGGAGAGCTTAAAGAAAGATTTCCTGCATATGATTTTGTTCCTGTTTTTTGGCTGGCAAGTGAAGATCATGATTTTGAAGAAGTAAATCATATTAATATATTCAATAAAAAAATTGTTTGGAACCCTGAACAGGCTGTAAAAGGAGCCGTAGGAAGAATTAATACTTCTTCACTTGGTAATGAAATAAATGAGCTCAAACAAATAATGGGAGAGGGTGAAAATGCATTAAAATTGAATGACTTATTTGATAAAGCTTTTCTTAAACACAACAACCTTTCAGATGCATTAAGGTATTTAGTAAATGAATTGTTTTCAAAATGGGGAATTGTTATTATTGATGGTAGTGACAAAAAATTGAAAGAAGCATTTAAACCAATTATTAAAGATGATATTTTAAACAACACTGCATTTGGATTAATCAATAATACTATAAAAGAGTTGTCTAATGCAGGTTACAGGAAGGTACAAATGCATCCAAGAGAAATAAATTTCTTCTATTTAAAGAATAATTTAAGAGAAAGAATTGAGAAAGCAGAAGATGGAACGTATAAAGTGCATGATACAGAATTAATTTTTTCAGAATCTGAACTTATAAATGAAATTGATAACTATCCCGAAAGATTTAGCCCTAATGTTTCTTTAAGACCATTGTTTGAAGAATTTGTTTTGCCTGGAATAGCTTACGTTGGAGGAGGAGGAGAGCTGGCATATTGGCTGGAACTTAAAAGTGTTTTTGATTATTACAAAACAGATTTTCCTGCATTGATTCTAAGAAATTCAGCGCTATGGATTGATGCTAATTCGGCTGATAGATTGAAAAAATTAAATTTAACTGCCAAAGACCTGTTTGAAAATTCTGTTACGCTAATAAACAAGCTTGTTGCAGAGCAATCCGATTTTGAACTATCCCTTGAGGATGAAATGAATGAACTTAAAACTATTTATAATAGAATTTCAACTAAGGCTCTTTCCATTGATGTAACCCTAAAAGCTAGTGTTGAAGCGGATCTACAAAAAAACCTTCAGTCTTTAAAACATTTAGAGAATAAATTGTTAAAAGCTGAAAAACAAAAGCAAGAAATCACAGTAAGTCAGGTTACAAAACTAAAAGAGAAATTATTTCCAGGCAACGGGCTGCAGGAAAGACATGAAAACTTTATTCCATATTACCTTAAACATGGGGATAATTATTTAGATATTTTGAAAGAACAATTTAAACCCTTCTCCGAGAGTTTTTTAATTATAGAAGAAAATATATACCAGAGGCAGGAAAAGCAATCTTAAAATATGTGTGGAATTAATGGAATATACAGCCATAATGGGGCCACGGAATGTTTTCCCATCCTAAATAAAATGAATGATACTCTTTCTCATCGGGGTCCTGATGATAATGGTGTTTTTACAGAAGGCCCGGTAGCTTTAGGTCATTGCAGGCTTTCTATCATTGACTTATCCAGCGCAGGACATCAACCTATGAGTTATGCCAACAAAAGATTTACAGTTGTTTTTAATGGTGAAATTTACAACTACAAGGAGTTACGTGAAGAATTAAGAAAAACTGATAATTCTTATTTGGCTGAAACATTTACAACAAATACAGATACAGAAGTTTTGCTTGCTGCATTTAAAAGGTGGGGAAAAAATTGCGTCAATAAATTTAACGGTATGTTCGCTTTTTCACTATGGGATTCTCATGAAAAAGAATTGTTCATTGCCCGCGATAGGCTTGGTATTAAGCCCCTTTATTATTTTAAAGATGAAAAAAAATTAATTTTCTCCTCAGAAATACGTCCCTTATTAAATACCGGTTTAATTCCTTTAAAATTAAACCGCTCAGGACTTATTGACTATTTGCGGTATCAGACTGTTCATGCTCCTTTTACAATAGTTGAAAATATTTTTATGCTTCTTCCCGGTCATCACATTACCATAAATGAAGAGGATTTCAGCATAAAAAAATATTGGGATATAGTTGAGGAGGCACTTGAAGAGAAAATTCCTTTTAGTTATGAGGATGTTTGTAAAAAAACAAAGCAATTGTTATTTGAATCAGTTGAAAGGCGCTTAGTTGCCGATGTTCCTTTTGGTGCCTTTTTATCTGGTGGAATTGATTCCAGTGCTGTTGTTGGTATTATGACTGAAGTTTCAGAACAAAAAGTAAATACATTCAACGTTTCTTTTGATGAACAGGAGTTTAGTGAAGCTAAATATGCTGCTTTGATTGCAAAAAAATTTAAAACAAACCATCATGAAATAAAACTTAGCCCTTCTGATTTTTTAAAAAATCTTCCTTTGGCACTTTCTTCTCTTGATCACCCAAGTGGTGATGGTCCTAATACATGGATTGTTTCTAAAGTAACGAAAGAGGCAGGAATTACAATGGCACTTTCAGGACTTGGTGGGGATGAATTATTCGCTGGATATGATATTTTTAAACAAATGTATAAGTTACGTGAAAACAGGTGGTTGTTAAGCTTTCCTATGTTTTCAAGGACTCTTGCCGGATTCGCCCTGAAATCAATTAAACCTGGAGTTGCATCGGATAAAACAGCAGAAATATTAAAACAGGATTATTTTGATATTTCAACAGTTTACCCTCTTTACAGGCAGGTTTTATTGGATAAACAGATTTATAAACTACTTAAAGGTTCCTCCTTACCGCCTAATAAAGTTGCAGAAATGTTAAAATCAACTGTTGAATTTGAATCTGAAGGTTTTGCCTTGCCTTCAATGGGTCGAATTTCTGTAGCTGAGATCTATACTTATATGCAAAATGTACTTTTACGTGATGCTGATCAAATGAGCATGGCACATGCCCTTGAAGTTAGGGTGCCTTTTTTGGATTATAACTTGGTGAAATTTGTTTTAGCTGTTCCGGATGAATATAAATATCCCCATACACCTAAAAAATTATTAACTGATTCACTCAATGGTCTGCTTCCTTCCGATATTGTTAACAGGCCAAAAATGGGCTTTACCTTTCCCTGGAAACATTGGATGAAAAACGAATTGAGGGAATTTTGTGAATCAAAGCTTAAAAGCTTATCTTCTCGTGATGGAATCAATCCTAAGGAAGTCAACTTCTTGTGGCAGCAATTTTTGAAAGATAACCCACGAATTACATGGTCACGGATTTGGTACCTTGTGGTATTGGAAAACTGGCTAATTGAAAATAAGATTACCTAAATGGATAAAAAGAAAAGAATTCTTGTGTTTATTGATTGGTTCCTTCCGGGGTATAAAGCAGGGGGACCTGTACAATCGTGTAACAATCTTATTGAGCAGTTAAAGGACGAATATGATTTCTCAATAATTACAAGAGATACAGATTATTGTGAGCAAACTCCTTACCCCAAGATTAAATCAAATGAATGGATAATAAATCATCAGGGAACCAGAGTTTATTATATTTCAAGTGATAAACTCTATCGTAAAACAATCAGGCAATTAATAAAATCGGAAGATTTTGATTTGGTTTACCTAAATGGTATTTATTCCTTGTATTTTACACTAATTCCTTTGTTTTATCTTAAACGTGTTTTTTCTTTACGGCTTGCATTTAAAACTTCCGAAAAAAAAATTATAGTTGCAGCCAGGGGGATGCTTTCTCAAGGGGCTGTTTCAATTAAAAGGAATAAAAAAATGCTTTTTATTAAATCATCAAGGATAATTGGATTGTTTAGTAATGTGATTTTTCATGCCACAAACACAGAGGAAGCAAGGGATATTACTTTGCATTTTGGAGCAAATTCAAAAATTTTTATAGCTCCGAATTTGCCAAAGAAATTTACCTCAAATACCCATACATTAAGAATAAAAGAAAACAGCTTGGTTAAAATTGTAAATATTGCAAGAATAGCTCCTGAAAAGGGATTGCTGACTGCGCTTTTGGCCCTGGAAAATGTAAATGCAAGAGTTGATTTGGATATTTATGGACCATTGTATGATGAAAATTATTGGCAACAGTGTAAATTACAGATTAAGAAACTGCCCAAAAATATTTCCGTAAATTACAAAGGAAGTATACCAGGTAATGAAATTGATGGTGTTTTAAGGAAATGTCATTTTATGCTAATGGCAACAATGGGAGAAAACTACGGCCATGTTATAATTGAATCTTTATCAGCAGGCTGTCCCGTTATTATTTCAAATAAAACACCATGGAAAAATTTAACTGAAAATCTTGCCGGCTGGGAAATTAGTTTAAATGAACTTGAAACATTTTCAAAAGTTATTGAAAAATGTGCACAAATGGATCAGCTTGATTACAATAAATGGTCAAAGGGAGCTTATTTATATGCAGAAAAATTCATTAACAATGCTGAAATTTTGGAACAGAATCGTGAATTATTCCGATTTTAATCTTTTAACTAACTTGAAAATTTAAGGAATTATATTTCCACAATTGCTTGTTCCAAATAAATCGAAAAAAAAAAGATACCGTCTCTTCAAATTAATCCTGCAAACTAAGTACTCTGCTTTTTTATTAAATTAATATTTTTGTTTAATATAAACAGAAGTGCCATTATTTCGGTATTCTAATTCATATTTTTCAGATAAGGATTTAAATAAGCTGGTTAAGGAGTTAAAACCAAAAGTTCTTGGGTCAAAACTTGAATCCAATCTTCTTAAGGCTTCACCAATTGCACCCAAATAAGCAGATTCATCATCTTGCTTCACCATATCAAAAGCGGAATTTATCATTCGAATTTCAAGTGGTTGTTTAGTAATTTTACTTTTAATGGAATTTTTTTCAGATTCTAAATTTATATCCGTATTTATTTTTTCGAAATTATCGAGCCCATGCTGTTCATTAATATTCTCTGGAATAGTTAAACTAATATTTTTTCTGGAATTTATTTTCTTTTTAATAGCAGCAACAGTCTCATCAGGTGTTAAATTTTCAGTAAAAATAAATAGTTCGCAAGCCTTAACAAAGGCATCCGGGGTCTTAGCTTGCCCAATTCCCATTACAAATACTCCTTCTTCTCTTATCCTGTTGGCAAGTCCGGTGTAATCGCTATCACTTGATATCAAACAAAATGCATTTACTAGTTTACCGTGCAGTATATCCATTGCATCTATTATCATTGCGCTGTCGGTGGAGTTTTTGCCTTTGGAATAGGAAAATTTCTGCATAGGTCTAATTGCAAAACTATTGAGTTGTGTCTTCCAACCATTCATGCTCGGGGAAGTCCAGTCACCATAAATTCTGCGAATGGTAACTTTACCGTATCTTCCTGTTTCTGTTAATATGTCTTTTAATAAATTGGGCTGTGCATTGTCTCCGTCTATGAGCAAGGCTATTTTTAATTCGTTCATTATTTTATTTATATTTCTAATCAAACTACATAAACATTTAAATTTACAAATAATTTCAGGAAAAATTAGTTATTTTACAGGAAATAAGTCTGAATACAGCCCAGTTTTTTTTAGGCTGACTTTATTTTTAATTTTGATTGAAACTTATTTATTTAATGGTATATAAAACTGATCTGTCTTCTTTTAACAATAAGTGGTTTAAAACTGGTGCTTCAAAACCTAAAAGAATTTTGTGGTATTATGTAAACCTGATTTTCTTTCTTTCTCCGATTTTCCCATCCTATAAATTAAAAGTCAGATTACTTAGGATGTTTGGGGCAACAATTGGTGATGGAGTATTAATTAAGCCATCTGTGAATATTAAATACCCCTGGAAATTAATTATATATAATAATGTCTGGATCGGTGAAAATGCATGGATTGATAATCTAGCATTAGTTACCATTGGAAATAATGTTTGCATTTCACAGGGAGCGATGCTTTTATGCGGAAATCATAATTATAAAAAATCTACTTTTGATTTGTTAACAGGTGCAATTACAATTGAAGAGGGGGCCTGGATTGGGGCAAAAGCAATTGTTTCTCCTGGAGTTAAATGCTTTTCCCATTCAATTCTAACTGTTGGCTCAGTTGCAGTAAAAAATTTAGAGCCTTTTTCCATTTACCAGGGAAATCCAGCAGTAAAGGTAAGAGACAGGGTTCTTATAAGCTAAAACAGAATGAAAATTTCCATTATTACCATTTGCTTTAACAGTGCTGATACAATTGAGGATACGATTAAATCTGTACTTTCACAAAACTATCCCAATATAGAATATATCATTGTTGATGGAGAGTCAACGGATAATACCAAGGTAATTATAGAAAAATACAGGGATAAAATAAACACATTTATTTCTGAAAAAGATAATGGAATTTATTCAGCAATGAACAAAGGAGTTAAATTAGCTACTGGTCATATTGTTGGAATTTTAAATTCAGATGATTTATACTCCGATCCAAATGTAATTACCAATGTTGTTAATAAATTCTTAAATCCAAGTGTGGAAGGTATTTACGGAGATTTGGTATACGTTTCCAGAACCAATACCGATAAGGTTTCACGTGTTTGGAAAGCAGGAGAATACAAGGAAGGAATGTTTTTAAAAGGATGGATGCCCCCTCATCCTTCATTTTTTGTTAAAAGAAACATTTATGAAAAGTTTGGGATGTTCAATACCCAATTAACTTCTGCTGCAGATTACGAATTAATGCTTCGTTTTATTCACAAAGAAAAAACCAAAATTGCTTACCTGCCTGAAGTTCTAGTAAAAATGAGAGATGGTGGAAAAAGTAACATCTCAATCTTCAACCGGATAAAAGCAAATAGGGAAGATTTGCTGGCATGGAAAATTAATGGTCTTAAGCCAGGACCTTTTACACTGATTTTAAAACCATTTTCTAAAATAGGACAATTTTTAAAAAGATAAATTCAAACTTATTTCCAACAAAAAAGGCTGCAAATAATGGCAGCCTTTTTTGTTGGGTCTATTTAAAATTTTAGAATTTAGCTCTTGTTTTACGTTTTTTACGCCCACCCTTACCCCAAATAAAGTTATACTGAGAACGGTAAAAATTACTTTTACCCCTAATCACATAACTGTAATTGATTGTGGAAACAAAATAGTTATCCTTGTTACTTGGATCCCCACGTTTTTCGCCTGGAGCATAATTGTTTCTATGAGGAATACCCTCACCACTAATTTCGTTCCTTCGGTTAGCTATAGCAACAGTGTTAGGATCATTATTCAATTGCTCGTTGGTAGCATATTGTGTACTGATATCATCCAGGTAATCAGTAAAGGTTTTTCTCCAACCAAATTCCCAACCAATCCTATGCTTTCTTTTGTAAGTATAATAAAATCCTACTCCCATTGGAATACTCATTTGAATTCTGCTGTAAGGTTTTATCTGGCCTTCGGTGCGCAAAGGCTGTAATTTCACCCATTCACCATTGTAATTTGTTTTTGGACTGTGATAAAAGGCTCCTAATCCAAAAAATACATACGATCTAAAATCTAATCTGAACCTCCTTGAATTTCCAATATCATTGGGTTGATAAAAGTTGATTTCTGCAGTTCCAGCCAATTCCACAATATCATTCCTGAAATTTAAATTTCTTCCAACTCGGCCTGGATTTGTAGATAAATTATCTGAACCTTGTATTCTTAAACCCGAAAGACTCCCTTTAACCAGTAATGTTGGACTAATTCTGTGACGCGCAAAACCAGTGATAGCTGGACGTGTTTGGCTGATTTTAATGTCATTTACAAAACCTCTTCTGCTTTTTGCCAAACCTCCAATTTCTCCAAGATAATTAGCACCACCAAGTCCAAAACCATAATCCCAGGCATACTGGGCTATTCCGGTTGCTGGAAGGATAAACAAAGAAAGAAATAGTATGAATAAATATTTACGCATCAAGCACAAATATATATAAAATATTTTTTGTTTAATAAATTGAAGGAATTAATTTTAAATAAATTATACAATTAGATTGTTTAAAAGCAAATCCTTACATGTTTTTAATGCTTGCTTAATTTATTAATTTCGCTCAAAATAAAGGAATTTGCAGTTATGGATAATCCTATTTCAAAACTTTTCAACATTAAATATCCAATAATTCAGGCAGGCATGATTTGGTGTAGTGGCTGGGAGTTAGCCTCTGCCGTGAGTAATGCAGGAGCATTGGGCATTATTGGTGCAGGTTCTATGTATCCTGAAATTTTAAAAGATCATATTCGCAAATGTAAAGCAGCAACCCCTAAACCTTTTGCTGTTAACCTTCCTTTACTTTATCCTGAAATGCAAGCCTTGGTTGACATTGTTATTTCTGAAAAGGTTGAAATAGTTTTTACTTCAGCAGGTAATCCCTCTACATGGACCACAAAGCTAAAAGAGAATGGAATTAAAGTTGTACATGTTGTTTCAAGTGCTAAGTTTGCCAGAAAGGCAGAGCTTGCTGGTGTTGATGCTATTGTTGCTGAAGGATTTGAAGCCGGAGGCCATAATGGAAGGGAGGAAACAACAACAATGTGCCTTATTCCATTAGTAGCAAAGGCTGTTTCAATTCCTGTTATTGCCGCTGGTGGAATTGGAAGTGGGAGAGCTATGCTCGCGTCCTTTGCTCTAGGTGCTCAAGGAGTTCAAATTGGAAGCAGATTTGTTGCATCACAGGAATCCTCAGCGCATGAGAATTTTAAAAATAAAGTAATTGAAGTTAACGAAGGAGACACTATCCTTTCCCTTAAAAAACTCTCTCCGGTTCGTTTAATCAAAAACGGATTTTATCAACAAATTCTCCAGGCTGAAGAAAAATGTGCATCAAGAGAAGAACTGCAACAGATTTTAGGTAGATCAAGAGCAAAAAAAGGAATGTTCGAGGGCAATTTAGAAGAAGGTGAATTGGAAATAGGCCAAGTAGCAGCATCAATTAATGAAATAAAGCCTGCAAAGGAGATAATTATGGAAATAATAGCAGAATATAACGAAGCATTAGAGGAAATTGCTTCACAAAAATATAATTGGTAAATTTAAATTAAAGAATTTTAGAATATGATTGAATTTGATCGTTTTCAATTAAACAATGGATTAAAAGTAATTGTTCATAAAGACACTTCAACCGCTATTGTTGCAGTTAATTTGTTGTATGATGTAGGTGCAAGAGATGAAACTCCCGATAAAACAGGTTTTGCTCACTTGTTTGAACACCTTATGTTCGGGGGGTCCATCAATATTCCTGTATATGATGAACCTTTGCAAATGGTAGGAGGAGAAAACAATGCGTTTACTTCAAATGATATGACCAATTACTACCTTACATTGCCAAAAAATAATATTGAAACTGCTTTTTGGCTAGAGTCTGATAGAATGTTAAGCCTTGCCTTTACAGAAAAGAGTCTTGAGGTTCAAAAAAATGTTGTAATTGAAGAATTTAAACAACGTTATTTGAACCAACCCTATGGTGATGTCTTTTTATTATTAAGACCCCTGGCATATAAAATACACCCCTACAACTGGCCAACAATTGGAAAAGAAATTTCCCACATTGAAAATGCGACAATGGAGGATGTAAAAGGATTTTTCAAGAAATTTTATGCTCCAAACAATGCAATTTTGGTTGTTGCTGGCGATGTTGATACCCAGCAGGTTAAAGAATTGGCAGAAAAATGGTTTGGTGAAATTCCCAGAGGCCCTGAATTCATAAGACAATTACCAAAAGAACCTGAAAAACTTGAACCTGAATATCTTACAGTTGAAAAAGATGTTCCTTTTGACGCCCTTTATATGGCTTACCATATATGCGCCAGAAAAGCAAAGCAATATTATACTGCTGATCTTATTTCTGATATTCTTTCCCGAGGAAATTCTTCAAGATTTCACCTTGAATTGGTGAAAAAAAAGAAAATTTTCAGTGAAATTAATGCTTATGTAACCGGGGATTTTGATGAAGGATTATTTATTATTAGTGGAAAAGTTGTTGAAGGGTTTTCCATTAAACAGGCCGAACAGGCTGTTTTTGAAGAAATTGAAAAGTTGAAACTTGAACTTGTTGAGCAAAATGAACTCGATAAAGTCAAAAATAAAGTGGAATCTTCCCTTGCCTTTTCAGAATTGAGTGTTTCAAACAAGGCTATGACCCTTGCCTATTATGAATTATTAGGTGATGCAGAAATGATTAATCAGGAAATCGGTAAATATATGCTTGTATCTCCATTAGAAATTAAAAAGCTTGCAAATGAAATATTTAAGGGGCAAAATTGCTCTACACTTTATTATTTATCAAAGAAATAATTATAAAACAAATAGAATATGCTCGATAGAAAATTAGCACCGGAGTTTCAAACCTTGGATAAAATAGCCATGGTCCAGACAGTGAAGCATGTGCTTGAAAATGGGGTGGAACTTTATTCCCTGAATGCTGGAACACAGGAGGTTATTAAAATTGAATTTTTATTTACAGCCGGAGAACGCTATCAAACTGCTCCCTTGGTTGCTTCTACAGTAAATAACTTGATTAATGAAGGTACAGATAAGCACAGTTCTGAAGAAATTGCTGGTATAATTGATTATTACGGTGCATTTTTTCAAACTGAAACCGGTAAAGATTCCTCATCTGTTGTTTTATACACTTTGGAAAAACATTTGAAAAAAGTATTGCCTGTAGTTAAAGAAATACTAACAGAAGCTGCTTTTCCAGAGAATGAATTACAAACATTTATACAGAATTCAAAACAAAAATATCTTGTTGATAATCAGAAAGTAAGTAGCATTGCCAGAAAGTATTTCTTGAACATGTTATACGGTGATAAGAACTACTACGGCTATACAGTTCAACTTGAGGATTTTGATAAACTTGAAGATACAAGCAGGCTAAAAGATTTCTACAGAGATTATTATGCCTCAAACCGATGTACAATTATTGCAGCGGGAATGGTAACGGATGAAGTTATAGATCTTTTGTCATCTGTTTTTGGAAGCAATTGGAAAAGATCAGAATCCTTTTTGGTTGATACCATGCGCATTCTTGATCCTTTGGAAAAACAAAAAGTGATTGAAAAACCAGATGCAATTCAATCGGCTATCAGAATTGGAAGGAATTTATTCAATAAAACGCATGAGGATTACATGAGCATGCAGGTTGTTAACACCATTCTGGGTGGTTATTTTGGTTCAAGACTAATGGCTAATATACGGGAAGATAAGGGTTACACCTATGGTATTGGCTCAGGATTGGTTTCATTGCAAAAAGCAGGCTATTTTTTTATTTCCACTGAAGTAGGGGTGGATGTATGCCAAAAAGCCATTAATGAAATATATTTCGAATTAAAACGTTTAAGGGAGGATCTTGTATCTGAGGCAGAATTAAATCTGGTTAAAAATTACATGACTGGTGTTTTTTTGAAAAACACAGATGGACCTTTTGCTCTTTCAGAAAGATTTAAAGGAATTTTCGAATACGGATTGGGCTATGAGTTCTATGATAGGTATTTAAATACTATAAAAACAATAACCCCGAAGCAAATCAAGAATATAGCCAATAAATACCTGCAACAGGAAGATTTATTGGAATTGGTGGTTGGAAAAAAGTAATAAAATAATTAATGAAGCCCTTATTGTGGGTAACAAGAATTCTCTCAGTATTGAGAAACTTAATTTCATGTGTTTGTACTCTTATCCTGTTTCTTACAGGATTTTCTCACAGCCAGGCTGCGGGGTTTATGATCAATGAGATTAATCTTGTTGAATCCCCTGTAATCATTAAGCCACCTTGTGATCCTTTACAACCAACTTTAATTGATTCAGTTAGTGTAAATCCTTTTACAGGGGCTATAAGAGTTAGTTGGTTCCAGAACCCTTCCCCTGATGTTGTGTATTACGTTGTATATGTTTACAATGCCTCAACCAGTCCACCTTGGGATGCTATTGATACTGTATATGGGGCAGCAAACCTCTCATCAACCATTACAAATTACAACTCTGCTACTGGGAGTTATACTTTTGCTGTTTCCGCTCACGATAATTGCGGAAATTCAAGTTTTTTCTCCCTTGATGCAGCTCACAATACAATTTTTTCAGAAATGGAATATAATGCTTGTGAACTGGAAATTAATTTGAAATGGAACAAATACAAGAATTGGCAAAATGGAGTTCTCAATTATAAAATATGGGCTTCTGTGAATAATGGGGCATATCAATTAATTGGAGTTACTTCAAATACAGACACTACTTTTAAACATTCCTCAGTAAGCTCTCAAGCCAATATTTGTTACTATATACAGGCAATATCACAGAGTGGAAATAAAACTTCAAAATCCAATAAAACTTGTGTTTTTACAAATTTCCCCGGTTCCCCTGCATTTTCATATATAAGATATGCTACTGTTACCGGGAACACTCAAATTAAAATAGCTGCTTATGTGGATATAACTGCAAATGTATTAAATTATATAATTGAGCGTAAAACAACTGGAACTTTTGCAACCATTGCAGAAATTTCACCTGCTCAGATTACAGGAGATTCGTTTGAATATACCGACAATGATGTAAAAACAAACGAAAACAGCTATGTATACCGCTTTAAAACTATAAACAATTGCAATAAGGAATCGGGAATTTCGAATGAAGCTAAAACTATTCTACTTGATGTTCAAAACAATACAGATGCAATGGTGAACAGCTTGAAATGGAATGATTATTTAGGTTTTGATGTCTCCGTTTCATCTTATGATATTTATCGTGGTGTAGATGGGATTTACACTAAAATTGCCAGTTTACCTGTCGGTTTTAATTTTTATGAAGATAATATTTCTGATTTTCATTCTACCAGCGGTGAATTTTGTTATTTTGTTAAAGCAATAGAGGGAGTTGGAAATGTATATGATTTTAAAGAAGAAAGCAACAGCAATCAAAAATGTATAGAACAAAGCCCCTTTCTATATGTACCTAGTGCTTTTACTCCTATGGGAAATAATCCGATTTTTAAACCTGTATTTTCCTTTGTTGAACCTTCATCCTATTTTTTTGCAATTTATAATAGATGGGGAGAACGATTTTTTGAAACCTCTAACACCCAGACTGGTTGGGATGGGAATACTAAAAATGGCCCAGCCCCAATTGGAGTTTACATTTATCATATAGAATATGGTTCTGCTTTTGGCCAGTCATTTGTAAAAACAGGGAGTGTAACTTTAATTCGGTAATTTTAAAAGCGTTTTTCCTTCAATAAAATCAATTGTTTTTTGGCTTATAAAACGTTTCTTACTTTTTTAATTTGTTTTAAAAAAGAGCTGGTAAATAATCAAATTGGTTGTAATTAAATAAACCCCGCAACCCCAATAGGGTCAATTTTAGAAAATGAATTTAAATTGAATTATGCCCTGCTTTTTTTAATCTGTCATTTATTGCCCTTCCAAGACCTATTTCTGGAAATTCCTCTGCAAGTATAATATCCAGATTTAATTTATCAAGCATTCTCATTGCAGAAAACAGTTTTTGAGCAGCTTCCTGTAGATTTCCCTCAGGTGATAAAATCATTTGCTGAGAAATAGGAACTCCGGGATAAGTGGTTTTAAATGATATTATACCTGTTTTTTTAGGATCGTAATTAGAAATCATTTCATTTATTTTACCTGTAAGCATTGCAGTAGAAGTGGCATAATGACTTTTCAGTCTTCCTGGAGTAGTTGGTAGTTTTTCCAATTCATTTAATAAAATTGCTTTTTTACCCGTTTCAGTTTCTATATCTTCTATACTTAATCCTCCTACACGATAAATTAATAGGTCTTCTGAAAAATCAAATCCAACAATTGTTGACTCAATTCCTACACTACAAGGGCCACCATCCAATACAAATGGAATAGCTTCTCCCAATTGAGAAACAACATGTTCAGCAGTTGTAGGGCTTACATATCCAAAGGGGTTCGCACTAGGAGCAGCCAAAGGGAAATCTATTATTTCCAATAATTGCAAGGTTAATGGGTGGCCTGGAATTCTTACAGCAATTACAGGACTGCCGGCTGTTACTAAATCTGGAACATTGTCTTTTTTAGGTAAAAGAAGGGTTAATGGTCCAGGCCAAAATTTTTCCGCTAGTTTAAGTGCAGGTCCGGCAAGATCAGCAAATTCAAAAATTTTATCAATAGAATTAGTATGTACAATTAAAGGATTGAAAAATGGCCGCTTTTTAACTTCAAATATTTTTGAAACAGCTGTTGGGTCAAATGCATTTCCTGCTAAACCATAAACTGTTTCGGAAGGAATTGCTATTACTTCTCCCTTTTTCAAATATTCAGCCGCCAGTTTTATATCTGTAGAAATTTTCGCCATTAAATAAAAGATTAGGATAATAAATGGTCTTACTATAGATTTTTACTAATTTTAAATAGAAATTCCTTTTCCTCTTTGGTCAGGCTTTCGTACCCAGATCGCGAAATTTTATCCAATATATCATCCATTTTTTCCTGCTTTTTAATTTTTACTTCATTGTAATCCTGATCACTTAATTTTTTTTTGTAAGCCACTTTCAATTTAGAGCCTGGTTTAAATAAACGGGTAAAAAAGTCGGCTATATTTTCAAACCAACGGGCAACATTAAATCCTTTTTTTAAACTACTGATATAAATATATCCATAAATTGCTCCACCTAAATGAGCAATATGTCCTCCGGGATTACTTGATTCAATACTTATTACATCCAACAATACCAGAAAAATCACAATATATTTCAATTTTACCGGACCAATAAGTATAAGGTGTACAGTGTAATTGGGAACGAAAGTGGCGGCAGCAACAAGTATTGCCAAAACTGAAGCAGAAGCTCCCATTGCAATGGCATTTGGAAGTATGTTTTCAAATGCAGGAAAGGCGTTAAAAGCAATGATATATAAAATAGCCCCTGAAATTCCTCCTAAAAAATAGGTGCTAATAAACTTTTTGTCACCCAGGTATTCACTAAATATCCTTCCACCTAAATATAATACGAACATATTAAATAATATGTGCATGAAATCTACATGAAGAAACATATAGGTAATTAAGGTCCAAGGTTTTCCTAAAAGAGATATTAAATCAGCCGGAACAGCGAAATATTTTATTAATGTCCGAAAGGAATCATCTCCTAAATTCATTAAAAAATAAATTAGTTTTACTAGTTTCACACAAATAAAAACAACAATATTTACAACAATTAGCTGTATTAATGCCGAACCAGCAATAAATTTATTTTTCAATTCTGCAAAAACAGGATTATTCATAAAAAATCATAATAAAATGTATGAAATAAATTAATATGTACGATTAGTCCCCCACATTTTAATCAATATGAAACCAAATAACATTCCGCCTAAATGTGCAAAATGAGCCACATTTGATGTTAAATCTGTAAAACCTGAATAAAGTTCTAACGCACCATATAAAATTACAAAGTATTTTGCTTTAATTGGTATTGCAAAGAAAAGATATAATAGAGAGTTGGGAAACAACATTCCAAATGCGAGCAAAAGCCCGAAAAGTGAACCACTTGCTCCTACAACAACTGGTGCATTTAAATAATCCTCCTTATAATTTGCTATGAATTTTGTCGACAAATTCAAAGCTTCCTGTTTTTGGCCCTGTTCTAAAAGGGCATTATACGAAGATCTGAAATCATTAAAATTTGACAGAATTTCAGTTGAACTAATTTTAAAATACTCTGAGGATAGAAATTTAGTGAGTTCTTGTTGAGAAGGAGAATTTAGATAATCATTAACCATCTGCAGTGTTGGAAGCATTTGATAATAAACAATTCCATAATGTAGAACTGCAGCTCCAATTCCCGTAATTACATAAAAAATTATAAACTTTTTAGCGCCCCAAAAATTTTCTAAAACACTTCCAAACATCCAAACAGCAAACATATTAAAGAAAAGATGAGTGAAGCTTCCATGCATAAATAAATAACTGATAATCTGATAAGGTTGAAACTTTTCAGCAAAAGGGAAACGAAGCCCTAAAACCTCGATTAAGCTGAAATCAAACCTGTTTTCAAGAACAATTGTAGCCAGAAAAAACAATCCGTTTAAAATCAATAAATTTTTTACAACGGAGGGCAGCATATTGAATCCACCTGGTCTAATCATTGTTTGAAGGGATTAAATTTAAATTAATGTTTCTCATTTTCTGAATTTTTGCTCCAGTTCATCTAAAGGAAGGGTAATTACAGTTGGTTTTCCATCTGGAGAACTATAGGGCTTATGACATGCAAAGAGCTCATCAACTAAATTGCGCATCTCATCCTCTGAAAGATTTCTTCCTGTTTTAATTGCAATCCTTTTTGACATTGCTCTACACAGGCTGTCTTTTTTATCGAGCTTTAGTTCAGAAACATTAATTTTATAATGTTCCAGCGCACCTTCAATAATATCGCGTGCCTCACTCTCAATCACACCAGAGGGGATCCCATTTATTATGAAAGTATTATTTCCAAATTCTTGAATATCAAAACCAATAGATTGAATATCTGGTAATAATTCTATAATTAGTTGTGCATCCTTAACTGGAAATTCAAAAGAAATAGGAAAAAGAACTTGTTGACTGTATCCTTTTGATTGGTCAATAGAGTTGTAAAAATGTTCAAAAAGCACCCTTTCATGTGCTCGTTGCTGATTAATTATTACCAACCCTGATTTTATGGTTGTAATAATATAAGTTCTTTGAAGTTGATAATAAAGCGGCTTTTCGCTTGTTTTCTTTTCCCACTTAGGATTTAACTCCTGCTGAAGATGTTCTTCTTCAGAATTTTTTTCAGTTAAATCCGATTTAGTGTTAAAATCATTTGTATAAAGCTGCTCCCAATTGCTTAGATTGTTTTTTTGCAAAGTTTGAACGGGAGTGGATTTTTCTGAATCGAAAGGATTAAAATTGGGATTAACCTTAATTCCAGGCATTTTTGCATCCTTATCCCGGAATGAAAGAGGTAAATTAAAATTACCTTCTTGGTCAAAGTCTAGGGTAGGGGTGATATGATACTTTCCAAGTGCCTGGCGAACTGAAGATCTAATTATTGCATAAATGGATTTTTCATCTTCAAATTTTATTTCCGTTTTTGTTGGGTGAATATTTATATCTATGGTTGATGGATTAATGTCAAGCATGAGAAAATATGCGGCAAATGTTCCGGAAGCTATAAATTCTTCAAAAGCAGTTTGAACTGCATGGTGAAGATATGGACTTTTTATAAATCTTTCATTTACAAAGAAATATTGATCACCTCGAATTCTTTTTGCAAACTCAGGTTTACCAACAAAGCCCCTTATTTTCACTATTTCAGTATCTTCTTCCACAGGAACAAGTTTTTCATTGTAATTGTTTCCAAAAATAGCTGAAACTCGTTGTCTTAAATTACTCTTTTCCAACATGAAAACTTCCTGGTCATTGTTGTAAAAAGAAAAAGAAATATGAGGATTTGGCAACGCTACACGTTGAAACTCCTCAATAATATGGCGTGTTTCAACAGCATTTGATTTTAGAAAATTTCTGCGTGCAGGTACATTGTAAAAAAGGTTTTTGATGCAAACTGAAGTTCCCGTGGAACTTTGTACAGGCTCATGTTTTATTAGTTCAGAACCCTCAATCTCAATTAAAGTACCCAAATCCTCACCTTCTTTTTTTGTCTTTAATTCCACTTGCGCAATTGCAGCAATTGAGGCCATAGCCTCTCCTCGAAAACCCATAGTTCGTATGGAAAATAAATCATCTGCTTTACGGATTTTAGAGGTAGCATGACGTTCAAAACACATCCTTGCATCAGTTTCGGACATCCCACTGCCATTGTCAATTACTTGGATCAGGGTTTTTCCCGCATCCCTAATTATTAGTTTGATGGATAGAGCACCTGAGTCAATTGCATTTTCCAACAATTCTTTCACAGCCGAAGCAGGCCGTTGAACAACTTCTCCGGCAGCAATTTGATTCGCAACTGAATCAGGAAGTAATTGTATTATATCGGCCATTTAAATTTTCTCAAATATTGAATTAGTAAAGTTGAAATTAAGAGTTTTATCGTTTAGGTTTTACCTAAATTAGTATTTCACTGCGAATTTTAATTACAGGAAAAATAGCAATTTTTATTTAAAGAGGTACCAAAGAACAATGACAATAAGAAAAACAATAACAATTATCCTAAGGTTATAATTACTTACACTCTTAGCATAAGTTTTACGGCCCCAGCGCTCTTTTAATTTTTCTTTGAAGATATCAGAAGAATGTTCGCCTGTTTTTTTTTCGGAATTTTGAAGTTCATTTTTTATTGTTTCATATCTTTTTTTCATTTGTTCATTTGCCTCATTGTAATATAAAGGCTTGTATTCAAACTCTTTATGTTTAGCCTGTTTGAATAATGATGGAAGTTTTGGCGTTAACATGTCTAAAAATTAAAGTTTACAAAAATAGCTTTTATTCTTTCATTCCAAAACCTGATTTACCTTTAGAATTATTTAAAAAAAACAATTTTTTCATTTAAGAATATAAACGAATTTACCTCGTTAATATTCTAATCCTAAACAATAATAAAATCAACTCCTTGCTGTTAATAAATAGCTTTTTGTTTCGAAAAACATCGCTGTTTAAATCCTAACTTTAACCCTGTTAACATTTTATTTAATTCAATGAGGCTTTCCATACATTTATTATTTGCAGGTTTACTTCTATTAGTTTCAAATTTTGTACCGTTTGCCCCCTTAAGTTTTTCTTTAGCTTATGGCCAGCAACCGCCAAATTATCTTCAAAATCCACATTGGGCAGATTCAGTCTTTAAAAAGCTTACTCCCGATGAACGTATAGCCCAACTCTTTATGGTTGCTGCTTATTCAAACAAAGACCAAAAACATGTTGAGGAAATTGTTGATTTGGTTAATAAATATAAAATAGGTGGTTTGATATTTTTCCAGGGAGGCCCGCTAAGGCAAGCACATCTAACTAATTATTATCAAAGCCTTGCTAAAGTACCTTTAATGATTTCTATTGATGGTGAATGGGGATTAGCTATGCGATTAGACAGTACTGTGCAATTTCCAAAACAAATGACTCTTGGAGCTATTCAGAATGATTCACTTATTTATCAAATGGGTGCTGAAATTGCCAACCATTGCAAGAGAATTGGGATACATGTAAATCTTGCCCCTGTTGTTGACGTTAATAATAACCCTGCAAACCCAGTAATTGGAAACCGTGCTTTCGGAGAAAATAAATACAATGTTGCCAGAAAAGGAATAGCTTATATGAAAGGTATGCAGGATAATGGTGTAATGGCAAATGCAAAACATTTTCCCGGGCATGGAGATACCGATAGTGATTCACATAAAACATTACCATTAATTTCGCATTCTCGCCAACGAATGGATTCCATTGAATTGTATCCTTTTAAAGAATTAATTGACAATGGATTGGGCAGTATGATGGTTGCTCATTTGTATATCCCAGCCTATGATGCCACAAAAGACATTGCTACTACTCTTTCAAAAGTTGTTGTTACTGACTTACTTCAGAACCAGTATGGCTTTAAGGGCTTAATATTCACCGATGCCCTAAATATGAAAGGCGTAAGTAAATTTTTTCCACCAGGAATAGTCGATGTAAAAGCTCTTCTTGCTGGCAATGATGTTTTGTTATTTGCAGAGGATGTGCCTACTGCAATTTTTGAAATAAAAAAATCAATCGAAAGGGGAGAGATAACACAATCTGAAATAGATTTAAAATGCATGAAAATTCTTATGGCAAAGCAATGGTGCGGCCTGAATAAGTATCAGCCCGTACAAATTAAAAAACTTTATGAGGATTTAAATTCAGTTAGTTCAGAGCTTATTAATAGAAAGTTAACAGAAGCTTCCCTTACAGTATTAAACAATAAAAACAACCTGTTGCCTTTAATGAATCTGGATACACTAAAAATTGCATCCTTGCTAATTGGATCAAATCAAGCAAATGCTTTTCAACAAACGCTCGAACTTTATACTCAAGTTGATCATTATTTTATCGATAAAGAAGCGACAATTGATAAAATAAATTCAAAACTTGATCAGCTAAATGATTATAATTTAGTGATAATTAGTGTTACTGGAACAAACAACAACCGGAATAAAAACTATGGTATTAATAATGTTACAATTGATCTTATTAATAGGCTTTCCAATAGAGTTAAAACAATCGTACACTTACCCGCAAATCCATATTCACTTACAAAAATTGAGGGCATAGAAAAGGTTGATGCCTTAATAATGGCCTATGAGGATAATGAATGGAGCAAAAATTATTCAGCTCAACTTATTTTTGGTGGGATTGCTGCCACAGGGAAACTTCCTGTTACTGCCTCAAAATTGTATGTGGAGGGTATGGGGCATAACACTATTAAAACCAGATTTAAATATACAATTCCTGAAGAAATGTTTATTAAATCAAAGCAGTTCAATAAAATTGATTCCATTGCTTATTATGGTATTAGCCAAAATGCTTATCCAGGATGTCAGATATTAGTTGCGAAATCAGGGAATGTTATTTACAATAAATCTTTTGGATACCATACTTACGAAAACAAAATCAAAGTAAAAAATTCTGATATTTATGATTTAGCTTCCATTACTAAAATTGCAGCATCAGTGCCCGGGATTATGAAATTGCAGGATGAAAATTTAATTACCTTGGATGATAAACTTTGCGATTTTTTACCATCAGTTGATAGCTGCAATAAAAACTCTGCTTCTTTACGCAATATCCTTACTCATCAAGCTGGGTTTAGAGATTGGATACCTTTTTACCTTAAAACAATTAACAAGGGGGTTTATAAACCGGGTGTTTATAACAAAGAGAAATCTGAGGAATTCCCTTTTAGAGTGGCTGAAAACCTTTATATACACAAGGATTATCCTGATAGTATTATGAGTAGAGTAATTAATTCACCTGTTGCAGAAAAAGTTGAATATAAATACAGTGACCTGGGGTATTATTTAGTTAAGGAAATAATAGAAAGGTATACTTATATGCCTCTTGAAATTTTTTCTCAAAAAACATTTTATGGACCCTTGGGAATGACAACTACAACATACCGGCCTCGCGAAAGGTTTCCTTTAAACAGAATTGTTCCAACTGAATATGATTTAGCCTTTCGTAAGCAACTCATTCATGGTGATGTTCACGATCAGGGAGCAGCTATGCTTGGTGGAGTTGCAGGGCATGCTGGATTGTTTTCTAATGCCAACGATCTTGCAAAATTAATGCAAATGTATATGCAATTTGGCGAATATGGAGGTATCAGGTATTTTAGAAAGGAAATTATTCAGGAATATATTAAATGCCAGTTTTGTGAAAATGAAAACCGAAGAGGAATTGGATTTGATAAACCTGAAATGAATTACAATAAAATAGGTCCAACATGTAAATGTGTTTCAGATATGAGTTTCGGACATACCGGGTTTACGGGAACAATGGCCTGGGCTGATCCTGAAAACGAATTAATTTTTATCTTTCTTTCCAATAGAGTATATCCTGATGCAGAAAATAAAAAACTTGTTAGCCTTGGTATTCGTACTCAAATTCAAAATGCAATCCATGAGGCGCTAAAGATCAATAATTAATTTCCGAGATTTTTTTCTCTCTTTTTTTTTTCTTATTACAATAAAAATAGTTTCGATTAATATTTATTGTTTTTTTGAAAAGTTGGTAGAATATTTAAAACTATTCCTATTTATTTTCTTCAAATAAACCTTTGTACAATAAGGTGATTTTCATGCTTATTTTAATTTACCCTGCCAAATGAAAATGGGAAACATTATTTTCATTCAAATAAACCTTTGTACAACAAGATGATTTTCATGCCTACTTTATAATACATTGCCAAAGGTAAATGGGAAACATTATTTTCTTTCAAATAAACCTATGTACAATAAGATGATTTTCATGCTTACTTTACAATACCTTGCCAAAGATAAATGGGAAACATTATTTTCTTTCAAATAAACCTTTGTACAACTAAATGATTTTCATGCTTACTTTACAATACCTTGCCAAAGGTAAATGGGAAATATTATTTTTTTTCAAATAAACCTTTGTACAACAAGGTGACTTCCATGCCACCTCTTCCAGAACTTGCCAAACGTAAATGAGAAACATTAATATCATAGCTAAAGCCAACAGAAAAATTATTTTTAAAATCGAATCTGCTAGCTAAAGCAATTGCATCACCAACCCTATAAAAACCACCAAGATATAAAGCAGAGGAAGTTCTTAAACCAGTATATTTTGAATCAACTCCCAAAACATATTTTACCATTGCTCCTGCATTTATTTCATAAAATGGACCTTGTTTGGCAAGCATTAGCGCTGGAAGAATTGATGTATTGGTGTTTTCCAGGACTATTTCACTACCTCCATGTACTATTATTTTTGTAAGTACTCGGTCACTGCTTCCATAAAAGGATTGGGGTGGATTATTTATATGAGATACGGAAATACCAGAATTAAATTTTAAATTTTTATCCCTCCTTACAAAATTCCAAAACAATCCTCCTGAAAGGTCAATAAAGGCAAAATTTAGAGCAGATAAATTTTCATTAGGATTTCGGTTTACATCATAATTATCTCCGTCAAATTGATTATCCCATTTTAAACCTGAAAGATTTACGCTTTTTTGACCCATTCCACTTTGTATTCCAGCACCCAAAGTGTTTTCCTTATTCATTTTTATATGATAGGAAAGAGAAAGTGATCCCATACTAGTTCCCATTTTGGATTCACCTGCCTTATCACTATAAAAAGATACACCCAAACCCAAAGCATTATTTTTGGATTTGCCTACTTTGATTTTAGAATCAAATAATGCATAAATTGTTTTATAAGGAGTTCCAACACTCCCCCATTGGTCTTTGTAATGTGACATAAAACGATAATCTTCTCTGAAAGCTCCTATAGTAGCGGGGTTATAGGTTTGGCTTGCTATTTCAAACTGAGAGAAATGAATATCTTGGGCATTTGAATCTATTTTGAATAGCATACAACCAATTGCTATTGCAATAAAGCACGTAAATTTTTTTTTCATGAAATTTATATTTATATTTATTTATGAATTATTAGTCATAATTGAATTGTGTTTTTTGATCAAATAATTTATTTTACAGCCTTTTTATTATGGCAAAAACAATTGATTTGCCCTTCATCTTTTATTATTCAATTTAATTACCATTCCCTTAATTTCTTTTTTCGCTTTTACTATTTCTTCACATTTCACTGGTTTTTTAGGTCATTTCATTAATTTTGCAAATTTTATTTATTACTGCAATTCAAAATTCTCGTGAATTTTTTTCTACATTCAGTGAAATATCCTTGAATACTCCCATATTCTTGAGGCCATTTTAAATTTATATTCCTTATTATTCTAAATTAATATCTTGATTAAATGGGAGGAAAATTGAATTTTTCCTTGATTTATAGCAATTAACTATAAATGCAAAGAGGAATAATAATAGAAAACAAAGGTGTTATAGTAAAATCACAAAGACAACTCATCATATTTAATGTTAACTAATGGTATTTACCACGTGAAAACTAATAAGATGGTTTGGGGTTAATTAAAGAAAGCAATCGTTCTTTGAGTTTTAGGGCCTTAATTTTTTTAATAGGAGGAAATAACTCTTGTTTCCCTTTGAAGTGAGATAAAAGTTAATTTGCAATTTTTGATTCCTAGGGTTTGATTAATGCGAACTGTTCATGTTTTTTTGACTTGTACCTAAATGATCCTTACCCTTACATTAAATGGAATAGAGTAAATATTTCTTTTGTTCCAATTCAATGGAAAATAATTTTATTGAATATTCCACCTATCTAATCAAAGTTATATCTCCCTTTTGGATTATTCTTTGATTTGTTTCTAAAAAGGCATCTAAATAAAAAACAAAAACAGATGGTGGTAATTGTTGTCCTCTAAAAGTCCCATCCCAGCCTTGATTTAAATCGCTTGATTCAAATACTTTTTCTCCCCATCTATTATATATATACAAATTGATCGATTTAATACCTTTGCCTCTTATATAGAGGATGTCATTGTTACCATCACCATTCGGGGAAAATATGTTGGGTACAAATACTAGCAGGTTAGGATCAACAAAAACAGTAACCGAGTCAATTGATTTACATCCATTATCACCTGTTAACATTACATAATATGTTGTACTCACTTTAGGATTAGCATTAGGAGAAGCACAATTTAAACAACTTAAACTACTTTCAGAATTCCAGGCATATTTAACACCACCTATTGCATTTAATTGAGCAGAGGTTCCTAATAAAATAGTTGTATCTTTTCCCGCATCAACAGGTGGGATAAGTTTAATTCTTACTTCCGTTGAATCCTTAACAGTTCCACAGTAATTACTTGCCTCCACCCAGTAAAACCCCTCCTGATTTACATTAATTACCATTGATGTTTCTCCTGTTGACCAGGTATATTTAAGACTATTTTCTCCTTTAGGATTTAATTCATATTCATTGTTTTGACACAAACTAATTTCTTTTTCAAGACTTAGCTTTGGATAAATGAATTGTTTAACTATAATAGTATCAATGGTAGTACAGATTTCATTACTTGTTTTGAGCCAGTAAATACCAGGATCTGATGTACTAATGTAAGATGTGGTGTCACCTGTTGACCAAAGAAAGGAATTAGCATTTCCTTGAGCATTAATTATTATAGGAGTATTTCCACAAATTGCAGTGTCTTTAATTACATCTACGAGAGGGGCAAGGGGAACTTCAATTATTTTAGTTATTGTATCGGAGCAGCTACTGCCTTTACCAAAAATCAAGGTTACATTATAAGTTCCAGGTAAGGCATAATTATGTTGTACACTTTCTCCCGTTTCATTACTGCCATCCCCAAAATCCCAATAACATGATGATATTCCACTACCCTGTGCATAAAAAGTAACTGGAATTCCAGCGCAAACAGGTGTTTCAAAAGTAAAATCATGATTACTATCTTCTTCTTTATATCCAACCGTGAAAAAATAGCTGTTCCAACCTCCTGTTCCAAATACATTCGCAATTATGCCACTATCACCTTCTAAGGAATGATAGCCCGGATTTATTTCAATTTGTTGATAAGAATAAGAATTAGAGCTTGGAAATGGGATAAAACCTGCTCCAATATTATTTCCGTTAAAAATAACATAATCTTTATATAAAGTTTCAACAACAACATTTAAATAATGATTGTTAATGTTTGAAAGGGTTAGGGTGGAAAAATTAACTTTAGTGTATTTCCTATCCCCAGGTGCAAGTATTGTCATAGCAGGATCGCCAGATCCTGAACAATCTGATCCTTGTAGGAATTGTGCCACCATTAATGGCTTTTCTGAAGTTATTTGTTTTGTTCCATTTTGGTTGTTTAAGGTAAAATAATTACCCTTATTTAATGTGGTAAGCGGAACCCCATTGATTGTTATTGCTGTGTTGTCTTCTGAAGCTATCATTCTTAATGAATAAAAACCATTCAACGGAGTAACAAGATAATTCTTTCCCCAGTAATCTACTGGTAACATTTGATGGAAAATATGATCCGCAGCAACACAATTAGTGGGGATGTTTGCTATTTTTGCTCCGGAAAAAACAGCAAAAGGATTACAAAGCTCCTTAGCTTTTATCTGTGTGCCTGAAATATCAGTTCCATTTGATGATTTTAATAAATAGGTTTGACCCGCATTAAGTGTTATCGAAAATTCGACTCCTGAAGCATTCCCATTTATGGTATTTACTGAAGGAATAATGTCAATAATGGTATTATCTGTTGCTGCAACTATTAACATATCATTGGGCCATGAACTATAAGCATTATAAGTTAATACTATATATTCTGACCTAAGACTTTGTTTTGGAATTACATAACTAGCATCAGAAGTAAATCCAGCATAGTTAGTAACAAAAACAGTAACATCATCATTGGATATAATTTTAATCCCTTTATTTTGTATAACTCCTGATGTAGTATTTTCTCCTAATGGGGTTGGTATGTTTATGGATACAGAACCACCCGCAGTTACCGAAAAATTGCTTTCCCAGGATTGTAAAGGAATCGAAACTGTTCCTGACGTATTTACTTCAGAAGAAATGGTTACAACCAATTTCACATTTGATTCTGATTCATTGTTTTGCAAAAAACCTAACCAAAATTCTTTTCCTTTCATTGCACTTTGACCCGAGGAAGAATCACTTATCAAAATCAACAAAAGCAATAAAAATACGATTTTAAAAAAGTCTAAATTTACCATGTTCAAGTTTTTAGTTTTAATTTTTTTTATTCCTTTTGCTTTCTTCACATTTCTCTTTCTTGAAATCATAAAATTTGCCAAATAATATTGAATTCTCTTTTCCAGTTCTTAAAGCAGTTTATGCTTCTTTTCCTCTTGTGTTTTTTCTTCTTTAAATAATTCATCCAAGAATTTTTTACAGCTATCAGGGGATTTTACTCCACATATACAATTCTTTTCATTTATTTATTCACCACCTCTGAAAATACTTCCTCCTTTAAAAGATTATCTAATACTGGAGTTTAATTGAATAAAAAAACCATTACCTTAGTTCCATTATTTATTAGGTAAAAAAAACTTAGAATTTAATTGAATTTGTAATGAAAATTGGAATTGTATGCTATCCCACTTTTGGTGGAAGCGGTGTTGTTGCAACTGAATTAGGAAAAGCTCTTGCCGAGAAAGGACATAAAGTTCATTTCATAACTTATAGTCAGCCTGTGAGACTAGATGTGTTTGCTGAAAACATATTTTATCATGAAGTTAATGTTTCTGATTATCCACTTTTTGAGTATCCTCCTTATGAGCTAGTGTTAGCAAGTAAATTGGTGGATGTAGTAAAATATGAAAAGCTGGATTTGCTCCATGTTCATTATGCAATCCCTCATGCTTCAGCAGCTTATATGGCAAAACAAATCTTGGCAACTGAAGGAATTAAAATTCCTGTGGTTACAACCCTTCATGGAACAGACATTACATTGGTTGGTAAGGATGCATCATTCGAACCCGTAATTACTTTTGCAATAAATCAATCAGATGCTGTTACTGCTGTTTCAGAAAGTTTAAAGAAGGATACTTTCCAACATTTTAAAATTACTCGACCAATACATGTAATTCCCAATTTTATTAACTTACAGCAATATTCCTATCCATTTTCAGAGGCATCTAAAAAGAAATATGCTCCTTTGGGACAAAAAATAATTATTCACATCTCTAATTTCAGACCTGTGAAAAGGGTAGAGGATGTATTGAGGATATTTGATAAAATTAGAAAAGAAATTCCAGCCAAATTATTATTGGTTGGTGATGGTCCTGAAAGACATAAAATAGAAGCATTATGCAGGGAGCTAAATACTTGTAATGAAGTTGTTTTTTTAGGTAAAGTTAAAGCCACAGAACAAGTATTATCAATTGCTGATCTTTTTTTACTTACTTCAGAATCAGAAAGTTTCGGGCTTGCTGCATTAGAGGCAATGGCCTCTGGCGTTCCTGTTGTTTCAACCAATACAGGAGGAATTCCTGAGGTGAATGTGAATGGTTACTCTGGATTTTTAAGCAACGTTGGCGATGTAGATAATATGGCTGAGAATGCTATTTCAATCCTTGGTAATGAAAAAAAATTAGAGGAATTTAAAAAAAATGCCGTGAATCAGGCACGCAATTTTGAAATTAGTAAGATTTTGCCACTTTATGAAAAAGTTTACGAACAAGTCCTTGAATTGGCAGCAGTTTAAATACCCCAAGTTTTTTATGTTTGCTTTTGTTAACCTGCTCGTTTAGCCTTATACCCTTTTTCCGTTAAAAGTATTAAGATTTTTTCCCTGAAATCTCCCTGGATTAATATTTCCTCATCTTTCACTGTTCCCCCAACTCCACATTTACTTTTAATAAATTTACCAAGCTCCTGAAGATCTTGATTATTTCCTATAAATCCACTGATTAAAGTTACTGCTTTACCTGCGCGCTGTTTTTTATCCAACATTATCTTCAAATTTTGCTGCTGAGGAGCTAAAGTTTTTTGTTCTCCTTCATCATGGGTTTCAAATTTAAAATCCGGATTTGTAGAATATATAACATTTACCCGGTCTTTATTTTTCTTGGACATCCTGAATAATATTGAATTATTTATTTAATTTATTTTTTAAAATTGCTTTTATTGATTCAAAAAGCCCTACAAATTTATACACCTCAAAATTAAAACGAAAACACAAGATCAATAAAAAAAGATTCGCTTCTGTTTATTAGATTTTAAAATTACAAATTAAATTTAAATAGGGGAACTGTTTCTCAAATTGTTATTCAAAATGAACAATAAATATTGAAAGTAGTATAAGTGAATTCAGTTCATATTTAAAATAATTATTGACTATTTTTTTTTACACTTTATGGGGATAATGCACTTAAATTATAAGTCTATTGGAATGGAATATTTACTTTTTTTGGTTAACAAATGAACTTTTAAATCATTAACTTCAATTGCCTCATCTTGGCCAATATCTGCAATATTGATATGATGGCAGGAATGACCATCAGCAATTACAACAATACCATTTCCGCATACTTCAATATCTTTTCCGTTTCTAATGATAATTGCTGTGTCCTCTTCTATTCCAATTCCAATACAAGTGGGATTAGTTACTATAACTTGCACCATTCTAACGAATCTTCCACGCTGCCCAAAATGTGTATCTATTGCCACATTTTTTATAAATTCAAGTCCTATGCAAATATTAACTGCACCTTTTAGTAAACCTGTTTCTTTGGATCCATAATATATCAGGGGTGTTGATAATGCCATTGCGCCTGCACTTGTTCCTGCTATAACAAAATCAGAATATATATATTTTTCCTTCAATAGATTTAATATATCGGTACCTCCATAATGTGATGTTAACTTTAATTGATTCCCTCCACTAAATAGAACACCATCCGCCTTTTCTATTCGCTCAATAAATTTGTTTTCCATCGCTTCTTTTCTTGTGTAATGATGGATGTGGCCAACCTCAAATCCCAATTTTTTAAAAGCCTCCTTATATTCTTTTATAAGTATTTTTGGTTCAGAAGAAGCAGTTGTTATGATTTCAATCTTTTTTTGTTCTTTTTTAATTAGTTCATTTGCAAATAATTTAAGTATTGAGAGCCTTTCTGGATCCTGTAGTTTTTCCTGAAAAGATCCAAGCTCAGGAGAATCTCCTTTGTTTTCAGCTCCTCCAATTGCCAATAGGATTCCCTTTGGTATTGGACATACTTCTTTGGTAATTTCTTTGTGAAGCATAATTAATTATTTAATAAAGCAAAATGATGAATGTTCATTTTGAAATCAATTGATGAATTTAAAGCAGATTTAATACCAAAATGATTTTGTTAACTCCAATTTAATTCACTAATTTTTAATTTGATATAATTTTTATGATCTCAAATCGTATGCACTCACATGTTATTTATTTTTAAAATTCAAATAGTATAATGGAAAATAAAGTCTTATTTAATTCCTCCTTTTCTAATTTCTGAAATATTATTTAAAAATTTCACTATATTTGCAACCATGTTGCATTTGCGCAAACCTAAATTTTGACATTGTAAAATCTTTTCAAACTAAAAAAGTAGAATAATTAAAGAAATCTAACCATGAAAAATAATTTAAAATTAGTTTTAATTGCTTTGTTAGCAATTACATCCTGTAAAAAAAAGGACGATATTAAACCTCTAATTGAATTAGAAAGTCCTGTTACTGAACAAACATTTAAACCTGGTGAAGAAATAGTATTTAAAGCAGTTTTTAAGGATAATATTGAACTGGCTCAATTCAAAATTGATATTCATGATGACTTTGATGGACACTCACATAAAGTTGCAATCCAACCATGGGCTGAAATAATTGTTGGAGAGCTTAAAGGAAAAGAGGATATGGTTGAAAAAAAAATAGTAATCCCCTTTGATGCGGCCCATGGAAATTATGATTTTATTGTGCAATGCATTGATGTTTCTGGGAATGAAGCTTCAATAGCTCTTGAATTTAGTATTGAAGAATAGCCTATTTTGAATTTATTTCTTATGGATTTAGAAACTGTTTTGAATTATTTAAGAATAATTTTATGTGAATAAGTATGTTTATAACTAATTGATTTTCAGTAAGTTGGCCTGGGTTAATTTTGTATCTTGTAGATTATCAACCAAATAACTCT